>NZ_JBEXZD010000020.1:0-90642 GCF_040628575.1 Streptomyces sp. NPDC006393 | reverse complement strand
GCGTTGTCGTCGGTTGCCGACTCCCCCACGCTCGAACGAGCTCGCGCGGGGGCACCCCCATCGCGTCGCCGCCCTCCTCCGCCTTGCATCTGGACGCACCAGCCCCCGCTCACCTGGGTCGATCGGCGCCGCCGTTCACCTGCACCTTGTTCCGCCGGACAGGCCCTAGGCGTACCGCAGCTCCCCCGGCCGTACCGAGCGTCGCAGCAGCGGCAGGGTGGCCGCGGTGGCCAGCAGGCAGGCGGCGTACACACCGGCCGGGACCAGCAGGGCCGCGTACGGCACCGGCCAGCCGGTGGAGCCGTCGGGTGCCACCCGGGCGTAGGCCATGCCGATGGCCAGCCCTCCCGCGCCCGCCATCAGGATGGCCGGGGCCAGCGGCAGCGCGGTCTCCAGCAGCAGTGCCCGGGCGAGCACCGCCCGCGGCACCCCGGCGGCGACCTGGGCGGCCAGGCCCCGGCGCCGGGTGGTGGCGGACTCGGCGGTGCCGACGGCGAGCGCGACGAGGACGAACACCAGGGCGAGCCCGATCGCCGCGGCCGTCAGGTTCACGCCGGTGGTGTAGAAGGCCATGTCGGTCGCGAGCGAACCCTTGCGGCGCTTCTCCTCCAAGTCGGCCAGCAGCACCTGCCGTACCCCCACGAATCCGGTTCCGACGACCGTGACCAGCAGCACCGCCGCATGCGCACGGGCCGCCGCCCACGGGTCGTCCAGCAGCCGCCCGGCCGCGATCAGAACCGCGGGGGAGCCGGTCCGGGCCCCGAGCAGACGCCCGGTCAGCCGGGACAGGGTGCCCGTGAGCCAGACCGCGCCCATACCGATCGCCGACACGGCCGCGAGCACCACGAGCGGCGTGAGGTCATGGCGCGATCCGGTGGCACCGGCGGACGTACTGGCCACGGCGAGCGGCGCCGCCACGACCACGACCAGCAGCGCGCCGAGGAACGTCAGCCCCGGCCCCCGCCCGGTCCGGGTCCGGCCGCGCCGCACCCGGCCGAGCGGCGAGGTCACCACCCGGCGCAGCGCCAGCACCCCGGCCGCCGTACCCAGCACCGGCACGCCCACCGCGACCAGCGTGATCCCGGCCCAGGCCAGGGCCGGCGGCCGCTGCCACACACCCGCCTGCACCGGCACCGCCACCGCGGTGGCGAGCACCGAGCCCAGCAGACAGGCCAGGCCCGTCTCCAGCGCGACGATCCGCCGGACCCGGCCCGGCTCCGCGCCCGCCAGCCGCAGCGCGGCCGCGCGCCGGTCCCGGTGCACCGCTCCGATCCGGGTGCACTGGCCGAGGAAGCCGAGCACGGGGACCAGCAGGAGCGACAGCGCGACGATCACCCCGGAGCGCTCACCGGGGTCGTCCAGCAGGCCGTGGCCGAAGGAGAAGGAGTAGTGCCCGCGCACCGAGGCGAGCACGGCCGCCGCAAGCCCCAGCCCCGCCGCGCACATCGCCCCCGACGCCGTGAGCGCGATCCGCCACCACTCCTGCCGGTCGGATCCCCGTACGAGCAGCCAGGCCAGCCGCAGATCGGTCCTCACGCGCGCACCTCCAGCCCCGTCGTCACGCCGTCCTGCGTCACGCCGTCCTCCAGTCGCACCTCACGGTCCGCGTACGCCGCCACCTGGGCGTCGTGCGTGACCACCAGCACCGCGGCGCCCGTCTCGCGGGCCGTGCGCGCCAGCGCCGTCATCACCTGCTCGCTCGCCAGCGAGTCCAGCGCCCCGGTCGGCTCGTCCGCGAAGACGACCCTCGGGCCGGTCACCAGCGCCCGCGCCAGCGCCACCCGCTGCGCCTGGCCGCCGCTCAGCTCCCCCGGCCGCAGTCCCCGCCGTTCCCCCGCGCCGAACCGTTCCAGCCAGTCGGCCGCCCGTTCCTGGGCCGCCCCCCGCGCGGTCCCGGCCAGCATCAGCGGCAGTGCCACGTTGTCCAGGGCCGTCAGCTCCGGGATCAGCTGGCCGAACTGGAACACCACGCCGAACTCGGTGCGGCGCAGCTCGCTCAGCCGCCGCTCGGGCAGGGTGTCGAGGCGCTCCCCGGCGTACGTCACCGAACCCTCGTCCGGGGAGGCGATGCCCGCGAGGCAGTGCAGCAGCGTGGACTTCCCGCTGCCGCTCGGGCCGGTCACGGCGACGATCTCGCCCGCGCCGAGCTCCAGGCCGGCCCCGCGCAGCGCCGGGGTCCTGCCGTGCGCCTTGACGAGGTCACGGGCCACCACAAGGGGCTCCGGTCGGTTGCTCATGCTCGGTCGGCCTCCACGGTCACAGCGGTCAGAGTGGTCAGCCGGGCCTGGGTGGTGGTCATCCAGCGCAGGTCGGCGTCGAGGTGGTTGAGGGCGTAGTCCGCGGCCAGCACGGTCGCCAGCTCGGTGCCCGTAGCGGTCTTGAGCGCGGTCAGCTCCCGCATCCGCTCCATGTGGGCGGCGCGCTGTGCGAGCAGATGGGCGGCCGGGTCGCCGTCGGTGAGGATCGCGACGACGACCTTGGCGAAGATCTCGTTCGTCACGAACGGCGCGGGCGGGGTGACCTGTCCGGCCCAGTCGGCCGCTTCCCGGGCGCCGTCCTCGGTGAGGCGGTACAGCGTCCGCTCCGGTCCGCCGTCGGCGTCCGTGCCGGCCACCTCCGCGAGACCGTCGCGGACCAGTCGTTGCAAGGTCGTGTACACCTGCCCGTAGGCCAGCGGGCGGGCCTGCGGGAAGTGGTCGTCGTGGCGTCGCTTGAGGTCGTAGCCATGGCTCGGACCGTTGGCGAGCAGGCCCAGCAGGATGTGTCGGGTGCTCATGGCGATCAGTATGTACTGCGTACATGTACTGAGTGAATAGTGGCGCGGGAAATCAGCCGAAAACCCGGAAGGGACCGAGGGAACTCCCGTGCCGCCTGCCGCGCACGCCTCAGTGCGCCACCGCGTACGCCTCCACCGACCACAGTGAATAGCCGTACCGGGTGGCCCGCTGCACGCCCTGGACGCGGACGAAGCGCACGTCCCGCTCGTCCATCCGCACCGTCTCCCGGCCGCCCCGGCCGTCCGTCACCGAGGCGGCTGTGCGCCAGCGGCGGCCGTCCGCGGAGACCTGGATCCGGTAGGCCGACGCGTACGCGTCCTGCCAGTGCAGGACCACCTGGCCCAGCCGCACCGGACGGGCCAGCTCCACCTGCCACCAGGCGCCGTCGTCGACGGGCGACGACCAACGTGTGCCCGGGTCCCCGTCGTTGGCGGCGGACGCCGGGAAGTCGGGCGTCTCGTCGCCGGACGAACGCGCGGTTCCGGTACGGGCCACGTCGCCTCCGGCGGTGCGCGGGAAGGCGCGGACGGTGAGGGTGCGGGTGACTCCGGCGAAGGTGACGCGGACGTCGTAGGACCGGGTGGGCGCGGTGGGCGGCATGGTCACCTCGACGGGTACGTCGACCTCGGTGCCGCGCGGCACCGTCAGCGCGGCGGCCGGGACGTGGACCTCGATGCCCTCGGGAGCCTCCACGGTGACCCTGCCGTGCACGTCCGCGGGTCCGTGCGCGGCCAGCCGGGCGGTCAGCCGCTCGGTGCCGCCGATCTCCGCGTCCGTCCGCGGGCGCGGCAGCTCCAGACCGGCGGCGGGCGTGTCGGCGAACCACGGGACCACATGACGGACCCGCGAGGACGCGGGGCCGGTGACGCGGACGGCGTCGACGGGCGTGCCGGCGGCCGGGCCGGCGACGGCCGGCGGACGCGTCCACGCGCCCGACACCGGGCCCGAGGACGGCGGCCGGGGCGGCCAGAGGGCCGGAGGCCGCGTCGCGGGGCCGGTGGGTGCGCTGCCGCCGGTGGCCGGGAGCTGTCCGACCGTCAGTTCCGTGGCGCCCCGGTCCGCCAGCGCGCCGACGCGCTGCCAGCCCCTTCCGGGGACATGCGCCTCGACGGTCCCGCCGGTCCCGGGGTCCGCCAGCACGGTCACGGCGCCGAGGGGACGGGGGCGCGGCAGCCGCACCACCGCACGGCCGTCCTCGCTCCCGGTCCGCTCGCCGGCGGTCGCCTGCCCGGTCAGGCCCGCCCAGGCCTCGTACGCCTGCCGCGCCCGGTCGAGGAAGGGATCCAGCACGCCCTTGCCGACCGTCACCCCGGCGCGCCCGGCCTCGTCCCGCAGCCGGCCGAGCGTGCGGTACGCCGCCCAGGCGCCGGCCGCGTCGCCCGTGCGCTGGGCGCGCAGCATGTCGAGCGCGGCCGTGCCCGCCGCGCCGTAGCGGGCCAACTGCTCCGACCACGGGGCCACTTCCGCGGCGAGGCCACCGTCCGCGGCGAGGCCACCGTCCGCGGCGAGGCCACGGTTCGCGGCGAGGCCACGGTTCGCGGCGAGGCCATGGTTCGCGGCGAGCGCGCCGGGGGTCCGGGCCATCTCGGTGAAGGCGGCGCGCAGCCGCTCCTCGGCCGCCTCGTTCGCCGCGCGGTCCGTCGTCGTGCGCGCCCGCCACAGGGCCGCGATCAGCGGGCGCAGATACGCCGACTCGGTGCCGCCGAGCACCGAGGAAGCGTCGTTCCCGGCCAGCGCCGACAGGGCCCGCTCCCGCCGTGCGTCGCCCGCCGCCAGGTCGGCGATCGCCGCCCGCCAGGACTCCTGCGGACGGTAGTCGCGCGGGTTCCAGGCGTAGTCGGCCGCGGTGAACAGCGGGATGCGGGAGGCCTCGGCCTGCTGCATGGCGTTGGCGAGCAGGGCGGCCGAGCCGTTCGCGACCGCCGGCTCCCGGCCGGTGTAGGGGCCGAGGAAGATCCGGTCCTCGGCGTAGTCGTTCACCGGGTAGTTGTCCATGGTCACCAGCGGATGCCCGAACGCCTCGCGGGCCTCGGCGAGTTCGCCGCCCGTGATGGTCCGGGGCACCACGCCCACCCCCGTCCAGGCCACCTGCACCGACTCGTCCAGCTCACCGGCCAGCGCCCGCCGGTAGGGGGTGGTCCCGTCCTCGTAGAACTCGGTCGGCATCAACGACAGCGGCACCGCGCCCGGGTGGCGTTCCGTCAGGTGCCGGGCGACCGCGTTCGCGACCCGCGTCTGGGCGCGTGCCGCCGCCTCGGGGCCGGACCCGAACCGGTCCGGGTCCGCGCCGCAGTGCCACTCGCTGTAGCTGACGTCCTGGAACTGGAGCTGGAAGGCCCTGAAGCCCAGCGCCCACATCGCGTCCAGCTTGCGGGTGAGCGCCCGTACGTCGGCGTCGGAGGCGAAGCACAGGGACTGGCCGGGCGCCACCGCCCAGGCGAGCGTGACGTGGTTGCGGCGCGCCCGCTCGGCCAGCTCGCGGAAGTCCGCCCGCTGCGCCGCCGGGTACGGCTCACGCCACCGGTCCTGGCGGTAGAGGTCGTCGCCGGGGGCGTACAGGTAGCGGTTCTGCTTGGTGCGGCCCATGAAGTCGAGCTGCGCGAGCCGCTGTTCGTGCGTCCACGGGGTGCCGTAGAAGCCCTCGGTGGTGCCGCGCACGGCGGAGCCGGGCCAGTCCCGGACCGAGACTCCGGGGATCGTGCCGTCGGCGCGGACCAGCTGCCGCAGCGTCTGCACGGCGTGGAACAGGCCGTCCTCGCCGGCACCGGTGAGGGTGACGGCGGCGGCGCTCCCGGTGGACGCGTGAGCGCGGTCGTGGCCGACGGTGAGGAGGTAGCCGCCGGAGGGGAGCGCGCGGCGCGGATCGCCGTGCGGCCGGTCGGTGCGGGCCCGGACCACCAGGGCGCCCGCCGGGACCGGATCCGCCTCGCCGAGCTCCGTGACCGTCCGCGCTCCGGCGCCGCGCAGCAGCGCGCGCAGCGCGTCGAGGGCGTACGGGTCCGCCGCCGGACCGGCGACCAGGGCGACCCGCTCGGTCACCGTGACCGCGCCGCCCGTGGTGCGCAGGGACTGCGGGCGGGGCCAGACGGCGACGCCCCGGGAGGCGGAGACGGGGGAGGCGCTCGTGCCGGTGCCGATTCCGGTCCCCGTGCCGGTGCCTGTGTCGGTCCCCGTGTTGGTGCTGATGCCGGTGCCGGTGGTGTCCGGGGTGGTGCCGGTGTCGGGGCTGGTGCCCGGGGCCGGTGGCGCCGCCACGGCCGCCGGCGCGGCCGCGAGGGTCCCGGCGACGACGGCGAACGCGAGTGCGAACGCCCCCTTTCCGCGCCGAACCTGCACGGCCCCTCCTTCGTCGCTCGGATTCCCACACGGCGGTGTCGAGGAGTGTCGAGCCCACCACTCGGCGGGGACGGGTGTCAATGAGAGTGGCCGCTGTGCCGAGTTTGCCCCACCCTGGAGGAAGCGGAATGTGACCAGCGGCATGTCGTTCGGCGTTGTACGTCTGCCGTCGCGTGCACTGGGTAGGGCTGCGGTGACCCGCACTGTGCCGCACTCGACGAGGAGACCCCGTGTCCGCACCCGCTCACCTTCTGCTCCCGGCCCTGTCCGACACGGCCCTGTCCAAACCTTCGGCGGAACCGGTTCCGTGCCCGGGGCCGCCCGCCGACGATCCCCACCTGGACGTGTTCAGCGCGGAGGGCGCCCGAGCCGAGCCGCCGCTGACCAGCGAGCCGCCGCTGCCCGACGCCGAGCCGCTGACCAGCGAGCCGCCGCTCTCCGAGGCCGCGCCCCTGACCAGCGAGTCCGCCGCCGACCCGGACCCCAGCGGCGCGGAGTACTAGGAGTTGCAGGAGTTATGGATGACAGCGCCACGGTCGGCCCAGCCCCCGGACGATGAGCTGACCCGGCTCGCCGTGCTGCACGGCGTCGCCACCTCCTACAGCCCCTCGCCGGGCCGTACGGTGGCCGCCTCCGCCGCCGCGGTCGTCGCGGCCCTGGCCGCCCTGGACGTCGACGCGAGCACGCCCGAGGCCACCCGCGCCGCACTCACCGCCCGCGAACGGCACATGGCGCAGCGACTGCTCCCGCCCACGGTGGTCCGCTGGAACGACGAGGACGGGCCAGGGAGCCGGGACACGGACGTCCCCGGCGGCCAGGACACCGGCGACTCCGGCGACTCCGGCGACACCGACGACTCCGACGATTCCGGTGACGCCGGAGACCTGGACCGTGAGGCGGGCGTACGGGGCCGGGGCGCTCAGGACCGCGACGCCGGCCCCACGGGCCGGAACACGAGCCTGCCCGGCCGGGAGACGAGCTTGCCCGGCCGGGAGACGAGCTTGCCCGGCCGGGAGACGAGCCTCGCCGCCGTTCTCGCCGGGCTGCCGCCCGGGACCCGGTTGCGTGTGGAGACCGAGCAGGGCGAGACCCGCTCCCCGGTGGACCGTGACCTGCCACCGGGCGTCCACCGGCTGACCGCCACCGCCCCCGACGGCCGCACCGGAGAGGCCCATCTGATCGTCGCCCCGCCCCGGCTGCCGACCCCCTCCGGACGCGCCTACGGGCTGCTCGTCCAGCTGTACTCCCTCCTCTCCCACCGTTCCTGGGGCATGGGCGACCTCGGCGACCTGGCCGAGCTGAGCGCCTGGGCGGGGCGTTCGCTGGGCGCCGGGTTCGTCCAGGTCAACCCGCTGCACGCGGCCGTACCCGGCGCACCCACCGATCCCTCCCCCTACCGGCCCTCCTCCCGCCGCTTCCCGGACCCCGTGCACCTGCGCGTCGAGGACGTCCCCGAGTTCGCCTACGTCACGGACGACGCCGACCGCGAGCGCCTGCGCGCTCTGCTGGACCGGGCCGAGCGGCTGCGCGCCTCCGTCCTCGACAAGGGCGCCCTGATCGACCGGGACGCGGTGTGGGAGCTGAAGCGCGAGGCACTGGAACCCGTGCTCCGGGTTCCGCTCGGCCCCGGCCGCCGTGCCGCCTACGCCGACTTCCTCGCCCGGGAGGGCCAGGCACTGGAGGACCACGCCACCTGGTGCGCCCTGGCGGAGACGCACGGCTCGGACTGGAGCCGATGGCCCGAGGGCCTGAGGGACCCGCGCTCCGCCGAGACCGCGCGCGCCCGCGCCGCACTCATGGACCGCGTCGACTTCCACTCCCGCCTCGCCTGGCTCACCGACGCACAGCTCGCCGCCGCCCAGCGCACCGCCCGCGAGGCCGGCATGCCGATCGGGATCGTGCACGACCTCGCCGTCGGCGTGCACCCCGGCGGCGCCGACGCCTGGGCGCAGCAGGACCACTTCGCGGCCGGCATGTCGGTCGGCGCCCCACCGGACGCCTTCAACGCGCGCGGCCAGGACTGGGGCCTGCCCCCCTGGCGCCCCGACCGCCTCGCCGAATCGGGCTACGCGCCCTTCCGCCGCCTGCTGCGCGCCCTCTTCCACTACGCGGGCGCCCTGCGCATCGACCATGTGATGGGCCTGTTCCGGCTGTGGTGGGTGCCGCAGGGCCGCCCGCCCACGGAGGGCACGTACGTCCGCTACGACGCCGAGGCCATGCTCGCGATCCTGGTGCTGGAGGCCGCGCGGGCGGGCTCCGTGGTGATCGGAGAGGACCTGGGTACCGTCGAGCCCGGCGTACGCGAAGCCCTGGACCGGCGCGGGGTGCTCGGCACGTCCGTGCTGTGGTTCGAACGGGACTGGGAGGGCGACGGTCGCCCACTGCCGCCCGAACGCTGGCGGGCCGACTGCCTGGCCACCGCCACCACCCACGACCTGCCGTCCACAGCCGCCCGTCTCACCGGCGAGCACGTCGAGCTGCGCCACCGCCTCGGCCTGCTCACCCGCCCGCTGGAGCAGGAGCGGGCGGAGGCCGCCGCGGACACCGGCGAGTGGCTGGCGCTGCTGACGGCACTGGGGCTGCTGCGGGGGACGGGCGGCGGCCACTGCGCGGCCGACGAGGAGGCGGAGATCCAGGCCGTCCACCGCTTCCTGCTGCACACCCCCGCCCGCATGATCGGCCTCTGGCTGCCGGACACCGTCGGCGACCGCCGCCCGCAGAACCTCCCCGGCACCTGGGACCAGTACCCGAACTGGCGTCTGCCCGTCGCCGACGCCGAGGGCCGTCCGCTGACCCTGGAGGACCTGGCCGCCTCCCCCCGCCTGCACGCCCTGACGGACGTGCTGCGGGCGGGGGTGCGGGGAGAGGGGACGGGAGGAGCAGGGGGAGCGGGAGGAGCGGGAGGAGCGGGAGGAGCGGGAGGAGGAGGGGAAGAGGACCGCGCGGGGGCGGGCGAGGGGGACTCACGGAGCAGCGCATAGGGCACCCCGGACGCGCGCCGCGTTCCGGCGTTCGCTACGTTGGCACCGTGGACAAGAAGAACGCCCTGCGCGCCGGCACCCTGGCGGCCGGTACGACGCTGATGATGCTGCTCATGTCGTCCCCCGCGCTCGCGGTGGCCCGCGACGACGGTGACGACCCCGGCCCGGGGCTGAGCGTCGCCGAGACGCTGGGCATCTTCGTCGGTATCCCGATCGTGCTGTTCCTGGTCATCGCGGGCCTGGTCATGGTCCTGGACAAGTCCCGCAAGCAGGAGACCGGCCATGACGTGAACGTCCGGGCCAAGGCCTGACCGAGGACCCACCGGGTTCTCCGCCTCTCCGCTTTCTCCGCCGAGGGCGCCACCCCGCCTACGTACGCACCGCCGTACGTTGGGCGAGGGGGCGCCCTCGACGCGTTTCCGGGCGCACGGGCCTCGCAACCCGGCGGGTCTCCGGGAGCACGGGCCTCGCAACCCGGCGGGTGTCCGGGAGCGCGCGGCTGCCGGCGGCTGTCAGGGGTGGGGTGCGATCAGGTACCGCTGCACCGTGGGCGCCAGCCAGGCGAGGATCTCCTCGCTCGCGAGGGCGACGACGGCCGGAATGCGCAGCACATAGCGGGTGAGGGCGAGCCCCAGCAGCTGCGAGACGACCAGCGCGGCCCGCTGGGGCACCTGCTCGGGGTCGGGGCACACCGCCTGGGCGACCGGCAGCAGCTGCTCCCTGAACACCTTCTGCAACCGCTCGGCGCCGGCCGGGTTGGTGACGCCGACGCGCAGGATCGCGGTGAGTTCCCCGTTCTCCTCCCACAGCCGCAGGAAGTGCGACACCAGCGCCCGGCCGACCTCCTCGCGGGGCAGCGCGGCGACGTCCGGCAGGCGCAGGTCGGGGGAGACGACCGCCGCGAACAGGCCCTCCTTGTTGCCGTAGTACCGCATGACCATCGACGGGTCGATCTTCGCGTCCCTGGCGATCGCCCGGATGGTGGCCCGCTCGTACCCGTCGGCGGCGAACCGGGCGCGGGCGGCGTCGAGGATCGCGTGACGGGTGGCGTCGGAGCGGCGCGGAGGGTTCACAGGCATGCCAACGATCGTAGGCCAACATCTGTTGGCCAACAAGTGTTGACCTGTGCGAGCCCCGGGCCTAGTCTTGCCAACAAGCGTTGACCCACAAATGTTGACCCACAAGCGTTGGCCAACACGCGTTGACACCCAGGAGGCCACCATGACCGGCACCACGGGAAACACCGCCCCCACCCCTCCCACCGTCATCGTCGTCGGCGCCGGCCCCACCGGTCTCCTCCTGGCGGGCGACCTCGCAGCCGCCGGGGTCCGCGTCACCCTCGTCGAGAAGCGCCCGCACCGGATCAGCAACCTCTCCCGCGCCTTCGTCCTGCACGCCCGCAGCCTCGAACAACTGGACGCCCGGGGACTGGCCGACGATCTGGAGGCCGTCGGCCGCCCCCTCGGCCGGCTGCGGCTCTTCGGCCGGCTCTCCATCGACCTCACCGCCCTGCCCTCCCGGTTCAACCACGTGCTCGTCCTCCCGCAATACGAGGTGGAGGAGGTCCTGGAGCGGCGCGCGGTCAAGGCCGGTGTGGACTTCCGCCACGAGACCGAGGTGACGGGGCTGACCCAGGACGCGGACGGCGTCACCGTCGAGGTCCAGGGCCCCGACGGAAGCACCGAGCCGCTGCGGGCGGCGTACCTCGTCGGCGCCGACGGGATGCGCAGCCGGGTGCGCGAGGCGATCGGCCTGCCGTTCCCGGGGCACTCGGTGATCCGCTCCGTGGTGCTCGCGGACGTGCGGCTCGCCGAGCCGCCCGAGACCCTGCTGACCGTGAACGCCGCCGGGGACGCCTTCGCGTTCCTCGCGCCCTTCGGCGACGGCTACCACCGCGTGATCTGCTGGCACCGCGGCCGGAACGTCCCCGACCACGCGCCCGTCGACCTCGACGAGGTCAAGGAGATCACCCGGCTCGCCCTCGGCCGCGACTTCGGCATGCACGACGCCCGCTGGATGTCCCGCTTCCACAGCGACGAGCGCCAGGCCCCCGCCTACCGGGTCGGCCGGGTCCTCCTCGCCGGCGACGCCGCCCACGTCCACAGCCCGGCTGGCGGCCAGGGCATGAACACCGGTCTCCAGGACGCGGCCAACCTCGGCTGGAAGCTGGTCCAGGTCGTCACCGGCCACGCCCCCGAGGCGCTCCTCGACACCTACCAGGCCGAACGCCACCCGGTCGGCAGGGCCGTCCTGCGCAGCAGCGGCGGCATCGTCCGCCTCGCCATGGCCAAACGCCCCTGGACCCTGGCCCTGCGCGCCGCC
Organism: Streptomyces sp. NPDC006393; assembly: GCF_040628575.1. Taxonomy (NCBI): domain Bacteria; kingdom Bacillati; phylum Actinomycetota; class Actinomycetes; order Kitasatosporales; family Streptomycetaceae; genus Streptomyces; species Streptomyces sp. NPDC006393. The sequence continues at coordinate 79,226 of NZ_JBEXZD010000020.1, read as the reverse complement.
CTGGTCGGCTTCCTCGGCATCTGCGGCCCGGCTCGTCGCAAGGCGGCCGGGCAGATCACCGGCGTCGGCTTCCACTACGCCGCCCCCCGCGGCTCCCACCGCCTCGTCGGCGCCCGCGTCCCGGACCTCGCCCTCGCCGGCGGCGGCCGGCTCTACGAGGCCCTGCGCGGCGGGCGGTTCGTGCTGGTGGCGCCGCGCGCCCACGAGGTCGGGCCGGAGCGCGCCGCCCGGCTGACCGCGGCGCGCTGGGCGAGCGACCGCCGCACCGCCCTGCTGGTCCGCCCCGACGGCTACGTGGCCTGGGCCGCGGACTCGGCCGACGACGACGCGATCGAGGCCGCGCTCGCCACCCACGTGGGCTGAAGTGCCGTACGGCGACGGGCAGTACGCCGACGGGCAGTACGCCGAGGGGCAGTACGCCGAGGGGTGCCCGGTGCTCGACCGGGCGCCCCTCGTCGCCGTACGTACAGGTGCCCGCAGGGCCGGGCGTCAGCCGGCCGCCGCGTCCGCCGCCTGGGCCTTCAGCGCCCGCTCGACGCCCGCCCGCGACTCCGACACCAGCCGGCGCAGGGCCGCGTTCGGCTCGGCGGAGGCGAGCCACTCGTCGGTCCTGCGCAGAGTGTCCTCGGACACCTGGATCGCCGGGTAGAAGCCGAGCGCGATCTGCTGGGCGATCTCGTGGGAGCGGGAGTCCCAGATGTCCTTGACCACCTCGAAGTACCGCTCGGCGTACGGCGCCAGCAGCTCACGCTGGTCGGTCTGGACGAAGCCCGCGATGACCGCCTCCTGGACGGCGTTCGGCAGCTTGTCGGAGTCGATGACGGACGCCCAGGCGTCCGCCTTGGCCTCCGGCGTCGGGCGGGCCGCCCGCGCGGTGGCCGCGTGCCGCTCACCGGCCGCCGTCTTGTCCCGGGCGTACTCGCCCGCGATCTCCGGCTCGTCGAACCGGCCGACCGCCGCGAGCCGCTCCACGAACGCCCAGCGCAGCTCGGTGTCCACCGCCAGGCCCTCGATCGACTGCGAGCCGTCCAGCAGGCCCTCCAGCAGGTCAAGCTGCTCCGGCGTGCGGGCCGTCGCCGCGAAGGCGCGCGCCCATGCCAGCTGGTGGTCGCCGCCGCCCTCGGCCGCGCGCAGATGGGCCAGCGTGGCCTCCGTCCAGCGGGCGAGCAGGGCGTCGCGGGCGGCCGGGTCGGCGTACAGCTCGATCGCCAGCTTCACCTGGCGGTGCAGCGACTGCACCACGCCGATGTCGGACTCCTTGGAGATCCCGGACAGCACCAGCGACAGGTAGTCGCGGGTGGCCAGCTCCGCGTCCCGGGTCATGTCCCAGGCCGACGCCCAGCACAGCGCGCGCGGCAGAGACGACTCGAAGTCGCCCAGGTGCTCGGTGACGAAGGCCAGCGACCGCTCGTCCAGGCGGACCTTGGCGTACGACAGGTCGTCGTCGTTGAGCAGGACGACCGCCGGGCGGCGCCGGCCCGTCAGCTGCGGCACGGCGGTGAGCTCGCCGTCCACGTCCAGCTCGATCCGGCCGTCGGCGGCGCGCACCAGCTTGCCGCTCGCCTCGTCGAGGTCGTACAGGCCGACGGCGATCCGGTGCGGGCGCAGCGTGGGCTCGCCCTTGGCGCCGGCGGGCAGGGCGGGGGCCTCCTGACGGATGGCGAAGGAGGTGATCGTGCCCTCGGCGTCCGTCTCGATCTCCGGCCGCAGGACGTTGATCCCGGCCGTCTCCAGCCACTTCTTCGACCAGGTCTTCAGATCGCGGCCGGAGGTCTCCTCCAGGGCGCCCAGCAGGTCGCTCAGGCGCGTGTTGCCGTAGGCGTGCCGCTTGAAGTACGCCTGCACGCCCCGGAAGAACTCGTCCATCCCGACATACGCCACCAACTGCTTGAGCACGCTGGCGCCCTTGGCGTAGGTGATGCCGTCGAAGTTGACGAGGACGTCGTCCAGGTCGCGGATCTCCGCCATGATCGGGTGCGTGGACGGCAGCTGGTCCTGCCGGTACGCCCAGGTCTTCATGGAGTTGGCGAACGTCGTCCACGAGTGCGGCCAGCGCGAGCCCGGCGCGTGCGCCTGGCAGGCGATGGAGGTGTAGGTGGCGAACGACTCGTTCAGCCACAGGTCGTTCCACCACTCCATGGTGACCAGGTCGCCGAACCACATGTGGGCCAGCTCGTGCAGGATGGTCTCCGCGCGCATCTCGTACGCCGCGTCGGTCACCTTGGAGCGGAAGACGTACTGGTCGCGGATGGTCACCGCGCCCGCGTTCTCCATCGCGCCCGCGTTGAACTCCGGGACGAACAGCTGGTCGTACTTCTCGAACGGGTAGGCGTAGTCGAACTTCTCCTGGAACCAGTCGAAGCCCTGCCGGGTGACCTCGAAGATCGCGTCCGCGTCGAGGAACTCGGCGAGCGAGGGCCGGCAGTAGATGCCGAGCGGCACGGACTGCCCGTCCTTCTCGTACACGCTGTGCACCGAGTGGTACGGGCCGACGATCAGCGCCGTGACGTACGTCGAGATGCGCGGCGTCGGCTCGAACACCCAGACGTTGTCCCGGGGCTCGGGGGTCGGCGAGTTCGACACGACCGTCCAGCCCTCGGGGGCTTTCACGGTGAACTGGAAGGTGGCCTTCAGGTCCGGCTGCTCGAAGGAGGCGAAGACCCGGCGGGCGTCGGGCACCTCGAACTGCGTGTACAGGTAGGCCTGGTCGTCCACGGGGTCGACGAAGCGGTGCAGGCCCTCACCGGTGTTGGTGTACGCGCAGTCGGCGACGACCCGCAGGATGTTGCGGCCCTCGAGCAGGCCCGGCAGGGTGATCCGGGAGTCCTTGAAGACCTCGTCCGGGTCGAGCGCGTCGCCGTTGAGGGTCACCTCGTGGACGGTCGGCGCGACCAGGTCGATGAAGGAGGCGCCGCCGCTCTCGGCGACGTCGAAGCGCACCGTGGTCACGGACCGGTAGGTGCCGCCCTCCTGCGCGCCGGAGAGGTCGAGATCGATCTCGTACGAGTCAACGGTGAGCAGCTTCGCCCGCTGCTGTGCCTCTTCGCGAGTCAGGTTTGTGCCAGGCACGCGGTCATCTCCTCGTGGTGTGTCGGTGCGGTCATCCTTCCACGGCCCCTGCGCGGAAGGCGATGTCCGGATACCGCCGGTGAAAGGACCCTAAGGGCGCGAGCCTGGAGGCATGAGGACCACCACGACCACCACGACCACCACGACGACCACGTACCCGGCACGGCCCATCGCCCCCGCCGTCCTGAAGGAACTGCGGGAGCGCGACGACGCCGGGCGGGCGATGCGGCCGTTCGCCGACACCGAGGGCGGCGCGCCCCTGCGCTGCTGCCTGCGCAGGAGCGAGCCGGGGGAGCGGATCGCGCTCGTGTCGTACGCGCCCCTGCGCCGCTGGGCGAGCCGGACCGGGGCCACGCCGGGGGCGTACGACGAACAGGGCCCGGTGTTCATCCACGCGGAGGACTGCCCGGGGCCGGACGGCGGCGGACTCCCCTTCACCAACGCCCACCGCACCGTCCGCCGCTACTCGGCCGACGGCCGCATCCTCGGCGGCCGGCTGGTCGAGGGGGACCCCGCCGCGTTCGAGACGGCCCTCGCGGAAGCGTTCGACGACCCGGCCGTGGCACTGGTCCACGTCCGGGCCGTCGAGTACGGCTGCTTCCTCTACGAGGTGCGCAGGGACCGGCCCTGAGGCAGGGACCAGCCTGAGGCAGGGGCCGGCCGTGAGGCAGGGACCGGCCCCGAGGCACGGGCTAGCCCTTGAGTTCCGCCGCCACCAGCTCCGCGAGCTGCACCGCGTTCAGGGCCGCGCCCTTGCGGAGGTTGTCGTTGGAGATGAACAGGGCCAGGCCGTTGTCCACCGTCTCGTCGCGGCGGACACGGCCGACGTAGGCCGGGTCCTGGCCGGCCGCCTGGAGCGGGGTCGGGATGTCGGAGAGGGCGACACCGGGGGCTCCGGCCAGCAGCTCGGTCGCGCGCTGCGGGCTGATCGGGCGGGCGAAGCGGGCGTTGACCTGGAGGGAGTGGCCGGAGAAGACCGGCACGCGCACACAGGTGCCGGAGACCTTCAGCTCCGGGATCTCCAGGATCTTGCGCGACTCGTTGCGCAGCTTCTGCTCCTCGTCCGTCTCGTTCAGACCGTCGTCGACGAGGTTGCCCGCGAACGGCAGCACGTTGAAGGCGATCGGGCGCTTGTAGACGGACGGCTCGGGGAAGTCCACCGCCGCGCCGTCGTGGGTCAGCTTGTCGGCGTCCGCGACGACCTTCTGCGTCTGCCCGTGCAGCTCGGCCACGCCCGCCAGACCCGAGCCGGACACCGCCTGGTAGGTGGCGACGACCAGCGCCTCGAGCCCCGCCTCCTCGTGCAGCGGCTTCAGCACGGGCATCGCGGCCATCGTGGTGCAGTTCGGGTTGGCGATGATGCCCTTGGGGCGGTTCGCGATCGCGTGCGGGTTGACCTCGGCCACCACCAGCGGCACGTCCGGGTCCCGGCGCCAGGCCGAGGAGTTGTCGATCACCACGGCGCCCTGGGAGGCGACCTTCTCGGCCAGCGCCTTCGAGGTCGCGCCGCCCGCCGAGAACAGCACGATGTCCAGGCCGGTGTAGTCGGCCCGGGAGGCGTCCTCCACCGTCACGCCGTCGAGGATCGTCCCCGCCGAGCGGGCCGAGGCGAACAGGCGCAGCTCGGTGACCGGGAAGTCGCGTTCGGTGAGGATCCTGCGCATGACCGTGCCGACCTGACCGGTGGCTCCGACGATTCCGACCCTCACGGTGACTCCCTCTGGTGTGCTGTGCGTGCGTATGCGCTCGGCCGAGGCCTTTCCATGATGCGGCCGACCCCGGTCCACGTGTCCAATTCTTTGCGTGCCGCGCCCGAGGAATGGGACGAGCCCGCCCGTCCCTCGGTCACGGTCCTACGGCGCCCGCCCCGTCCGAACTGGAGAAATTCACCCGGCGAGGCCCCCGCGCCGCAAGCTGTGCTGTCCCGTGTCTGCCCGGCCGTCCCCGGCGCATACGGCGGTGTGACGTACGCCTCGTGACCGTCGGCGCCGAACGTTCCGGGCGGCTGTGGCGTCGTAGGGGAGACGCGTGGACGCGAGGGCGGGAGGGGAGGGCTTGTGCTGCGCAGAAGAGCGCGCCGCGGCCGGGAGACGGACCACGGCGGTGACGATCCGCTGGACGCGGCCCAGGAACGCCGGGTGCGGGCGGTGCTCGCGCTCGGCGGGGTGCCGCAGACGGACCTGCCGGACGGGGTGCAGCAGGTCCGTCTGCGGCTGCTGGAGCGCACCGCGAGCGGCCAGGAGCCGCCGCGGGACGTGTCGGCGTGGGCGGCGGTCGTCGCCTCCAACCTCGCCATGGACTGGCACCGCGCCAAGCGCCGCCAGGAACGCCTCGGCGAGCGGCTGGCCTCGCTGCGGCAGGGGGAACACCCCTCGGGCGAGGACACCAGGCTGCTGTCCCTCGCCGTCGCCCAGGGCCTGGACGAGCTGCCCGAGTCCCAGCGCCAGGTGCTGGTCCTGCGCTTCTACGCCGACCTGCCCGTACGGACGATCGCCGAACAGCTCGGCGTCCCCGAGGGCACGGTCAAGAGCCGGCTGCACACCGCCGTCCGCGCCCTGCGCGAACGGCTGCACGAGGACGAGGTGGTGTGACATGCCCGCCGAACGCACACGGGCCGGCGACCCGTGCGAGCCGGACCCCCTGCTGGCCGCGATCCTGGACGAACCACCGGCCTCCTCGGACGCCGGCTACCTGACCGAGTACCACGCGGCCCGCACCGACCTCACCGAACTCCGCCGCCGGCTCACGTCCATCGCGGACACGCTCATCGGCGCGGAGACCGGCGCGGAGACCGGCGCGGACATCGGCGCGGATTCCGGCGCGGATTCCGATGCGGACCCGGTGCCGCGTTCCGGCAGCGGCGCGCCCGGCGGCCGTCGCCCGGCCGGCGGTCACGGGACCACGGCCGGCGGGCGGGCGGCGGATGGGCCGCCGGGGCCGCCGGGGCGGCCGGGTGCGTCCCGCCGGGCGCGGCGGGGGCGGAGGGCCGTGGTGGGCTCCCTGTTCGCGGTTCTTGTCGTCTGCGGGGTGTTCGGGCTGGGCTGGCTTCTGGCATTGAGCGGGACCGGGGCCGGCTCGGCCGGCGGGGCCGCCGATGCCGAGAGCGGTGACGCGAAGGTCACCGCCGGGGGGTACGTGGCGTGCGCCCGGCTGATCGTCGAGGGCACGGTCACCCGGGTCGAGCCCGAGCCCGGCACCGGGCAGGACCGGATCGGGCTCACCGTGGAGCGCCGGTACAAGCCTCGGACGGGACCCGGCCAGGTCACGTTCCTGATGGACCACGACGTCTCGCCCCGCCTGCGGACCGGCGACCGGGTTCTCGTCGCCATCCCGAGGCATGCGAGCAGCCCGGACATCTGGAGCACGGGCGAGCAGGGGATCGCCCGGGACCGCGCCTGGATCCTGGAAGGGCTCGAGGAGTCCCGCACGCTCACGTGCGACCAGGGTGACGGGTCGTCCGACTGACGAAGGGCGGGCGCCCGCCGGCATCGGCGAGCGCCCGCCCGGGCCGTGTGCGAGGCCGCCTACGGCACGACCTTCTCGATCCGCACGCTGCCGAGGCCCGCGACCGTGCCGCGCGCGTTCACCAGCTGCACCTGACCGAAGAACTCACGGCCCGCGGGGGCCTCGGCGGCGGCCGTGACCTTCCCGGTGACCGTCGCGGAGTCGCCGGTGCCCAGCTTCACCGCGGCCGAGTCGTCGACCGTGACGGTGCCGAGCGCGGCGGAGAAGAACACGTCCCGGTAGTCGTACGCGGTGGAACCGGACGGCACCGAATAGCCGGCCACCTCGATCGTGTACGTCCCGGCGGCGGGCTCGGCGAGGGAGACCGCCTCCTCCGAGTCCCCGTCCGCGGACTGGGCGACCTGCTTGCCGCTCGCGTCGTACACCGTCAGGTCCAGGTCGGCCGACTTGTCGGAGACGTTGCCGATGGCCACGTCGAGGGACTTGGCGCCCTCGGGGACGGTCACCGTCGTGGTCTGCTTCTCACCGCTCGCGATGGTGGGCCGGGACGACTCGGCCGAGCCGAGCGGGCCGCCGACCAGCTTGCCGTCCAGGGCCGCGTAGTTGTTCGTCACCTTCCAGGAGGCGGTGGCCGGCGTGCCGGCCTTCGCCTCGGGGACGGTCACGGTCTCCGGGTCGAAGGCCGCGCCGAGGACGGTGACCTCCAGCTTGTACGGGTTGTCGAGCAGCGGGGAGGTGCGGCGCGCCTCGACCTCGACCTCCCACACACCCGGCTGCGGGTCGGCGTAGGAGCGCACGTCGGGCCGGCAGCCGTTGCCGTCGAGGTAGTTGTTGTAGCAGTACGGGGTCGAGGTGTTGTCGACCGGGACGCCGTAGGGGTGGACGGCGATGAACCGCGTCTGGCTCTCGTCCTTCAGCCCGCCGATCGCCACCTCCAGCGACTTGGCGCCCTCGGGCACGGTCAGGAAGTAGGAGCGGGTGCTGTTGCGCTGCACCGAGCCGGAGTCCGCGTAGGCGTAGGCGACCGGGGCGGCGACCACGACCGTGGCGAGGATCTGCTTGTCGATCCCGGCCGTGAACGGGTCGTCGACCTGGAGGATCGCGCTCTTGAGACCGGCGGAACGCGGCGCGGCCTGCACCTTGACGGTGACCGGCTGGTTCAGCGGGAGCCGCACCAGGGGCGCGCCGACGACACGGAAGGTGTCGCCCGCGTTGTTCACCAGGCGCAGCGTGTGCCAGACCGGGCGGTCAGGGCCCGAGGTGCGGGTGATCGTGACGTCGTACGTCTTCTTCTGGCCCGCCTTCAGGCCGCCCTCGCGGTCGTACAGGCCGGTGCCGAAGCCGGGGGTCTCCAGCGCGTAGTCGATCGCGGTGTCGACGGGCGCCTTGACCGTGTAGTCGTGGGCGCCGGCGCCGAGGCGGATCGCCGTCCAGGCGTCCACGACGTCGATGAGTCCGGCGCCCTCCTCGTAGGCCTGGACGCCCCGGATGTGGTGGGCGGTCGACGTCAGGGCGGTGCGCAGGTCCGCCGGGGTGAGGTCGATGTGCCGCTGCTTCGCGGCGCTCAGCAGCAGCGCCGAGGCGCCCGTGGCCTGCGGGGAGGCCATCGAGGTGCCCTGGAGCATGGAGTAGCCGGCCGGCAGCGAGTAGCCCGCCTCGGCGACCGGGGAGCCCGGGAGCCAGGTCTGGGTGGTGTTGATCGCGGCGCCCGGCGCGGTCAGCGTCGGCGTGAACCCGCCGTCCTCACGCGGGCCGCGCGAGGAGAACGGCATCATCGCGTACGGGGTCTTCACGACGGAGCCGTAGTTGGCCGCCCAGGTCTCCTTGGAGACGGACGCGCCGACGGAGATCACCTTGTCGGCCAGGCCCGGGTCGCCGATGGTGTTGGCGCCGGGGCCGGAGTTGCCCGCGGAGATCACCAGCTGGACGCCGTAGGTGTCGATGAGACGCGTGTAGAGCTCGGCGCGCGCGTTGTTGCCGTCGTTGAGCGCGGGCAGGCCGCCGATGGACATGTTGACGATGTCGACGCCGCGGTTGGCGACCAGGTCGATCATGCCCTCGGTGAGGGCGACGTTGGTGCAGCCGCCGGTCCAGGTGCACGCACGGGAGGAGACGATCTTCGCGCCCGGGGCCGCGCCGTTCATCTTCCCGCCGAACAGGCCGTTGGCGGCGGTGATGCCGGCGACGTGGGTGCCGTGCTCGGACTCGATCACGCCGATGTTGACGAAGTCGGCCTTCTTGCCGACCCAGGACCCGCCGTAGGGGTCCATCGGCACGTCCTTGCGGATCTGCACGACGAACGGCTGCCGCTCGGCCACGTCGGTCTTCGGGTCGTCGGTGCCGAACCAGCCGATCTGGAAGCCGTCCTTGTACGGCTTCATCGGCTCGTCGTCGGTGAAGTCGTGGTCGTTGTCCAGGTCGACGCGGACCGTGCCGGCCGCCGCGTCGTAGAGGATGCCCCAGGAGTCGGTGGTGTCGCCGTCGCGGTTGGCGTCGCCCTTGGCGTCGCCGCCCGCGGTCGCGGACTCCTTGAAGGTGCTGATCTGGTACGAGCCCGCCGGGGCCTTCCAGGACTGGTCGGCGTAGGTGAACTGGGGGCCGGAGACCGCGCTGACCATCGGGCGCCAGGTGGCGTCGCCGTCGATGATCGGGTCGGTCGCGGTCACCCAGTCGACGATCTTGCGCTCGCCGGTGGTGGTCTTCTGCAGCGCCGGGTGGCCGAGGTCCACACCGGAGTCGAGGATGCCGATGGTGATGCCGCGGCCGTCCGCCTTCGGGTTCTGCTTCACGAAGTCGACGGCGCCCGTCTCGAAGGACGGGTTGTACGGGTTCTCGGCGGGGGTGTTCCTGCCGGGGCCGGAGTAGGCGGTCCCGCCGGTGCCGTGGGCGGCCGTCGCGCCCTTCGCGGTGTCCGCGCCCGGGGTCGGGTCGTCGAGCGGGATCTCCTGGCGCAGGTCGATGGCGTGCACCGAGGACAGCTTCTCGGCGGCGGTGATCGCCGCGTCCGCCTGTCCGGTGGGCACGGTGGCGCGGACGTAGCCGAGTTTGTCGTAGGTGCGGCCCACGGAGCCGCCCTTGACCGCGTCGAGCCGCTCGGCGACCTGCTCGGTCTGTCCGGGCGCGGTCGCGATCATCATCGTGACGTTCTTGGTGCCGTCGGCCTTGGCCGCGGCGAGCAGGTCGGCGTCGTCCGAACCGAGTTTGGCGCTCGCCGACTTGACGGCCGGGTCGGACGGGAGGGGACCGCCCTGGGCGGCGACGGCCAGGGGTATCGGCCCGACCGCGCAGAGCGCGGCCACCACGCCGGCGGCCACGGCCGTGCGGGCCAGGCGTCTCGCGCCCGGGAGCGGGGCGCGCTGGGGATCGGAGGTCATCGGCATCCCTTGTTGGTAAAGGAACCAGCGAGATGCGATCGGGTTCGATCGCGGTCGTCCGGATTTCGGAGCCGGACGATCGCTCAGCTTTACCCAAGGGAAAGATGTTTGGGGAGAGTTGACCGTGGCGGGATGGACTCATGGCGTACTTCCGCCATGCGTCAGCAGGGACACACCTGTGCGAACTCCCCTATGCCGGGCGGTGTTTCAGGAACGCGACCGCGCATAGTGGCGGGACGCCTTCGCACGGTTGCCGCAGGCGGCCATGGAGCACCAGCGGCGCGTACCGTTTCTTGACGTGTCGAAGAAGTGCAGGACGCACGCCTCGTGGGCGCACATCCGGATCCGGTCCGGCGCGGTGGCGAGCAGTTCGAGGTAGTTCCGGGCGGCGAGCCAGGCCGGCCCCCATGACGGATCGCCGAACTCCGGCCGCTCCACAGGACCCTGGGCGGTCAGCCCGGCGCGGATTCGCCCGTGCGCGAGCACGGCGTCCACGAGCGGCGCCCCCTCCTCGGCCGACCCGTCCACGGCGGCCTCGAGGGCGTCCCGGGCCTGGAGCAGATGCCGCAGCACGGCCTCCTCGGGCGCGTAACGGTCGTCCAGCCCGTTGGCCGCCAGCCACACCGCCAGCCCGTAGGTGTCGGCGAGCAGGTCCTGGACGGTCCCCTCCCGGTTCCAGCGCGTGTTGAGCAGGTCGAGCGCGAGCGGCTCGCCGGTGAGCGGCCGTGGGTCGGGGGCGGTGGGCATCCGGGGCTCCTTCCGTGCTAACCCCTCAAGTGTATGTGACCGGTTGACAGGCTCCGATTCTAACCCTTGAATAGTCAGTTACAGGTTAGCTGGAGCGGCTGAGGGTCAGCCGCTGCCCGAAGGAGGCACCCCATGTCCCTGCGCACCGCCCACACCGGCCTGAACGTCACCGACCTCGATCGCTCGCTCGCCTTCTACCGGGACGTGCTCGGCTTCGCGCTGCTCGCGGAGGGCAAGGAGGAGGGCAGGCGCTACGCCCTCCTCGGCGACGGCGGCGACCAGCCCGTGGTCACCCTCTGGCAGCAGTCGGAGGGCGGCTACGACGCCGGCCGCCCCGGACTGCACCACCTGGCCTTCGCGGCCGAGTCGATCGAGCGGGTCAGGGCGTACGAGTCGGCTCTGCGCGCCTACGGCGCGGAGTTCCACCACGAGGGACTGGTGGCCCACCGGGAGGGCGCGGCCTCGGGCGGGATCTTCTTCCACGACCCCGACGGCATCCGCCTGGAGATCTCCGTGGCGGAGGGCGCCGAGGGCGCGCCGGCCCCGCACGAGTCGGCCCCGACCTGCGGGTTCTTCTAGGCATGGTGGTCGCCATGGGGATCTATCACGTCGGGTCGCGCACCGTTCAGGACCGGCTCGGGGTGCGTGAGGCGGCCGACCATGTGGGCCGGGCCGTGGGCCGGGGCATCAAACCGGTCGCCGCCGCCTTCCTCGAACTCCAGCCGCTGCTCGTCCTCGGCGCGGCCGACCCCGGGACCGGCGGGGTGTGGGCCTCGCCGCTCACCGGCACCCCCGGCTTCGTCCGGGCCACGGGCCCGCACCGGATGTCGGTCGTCGGCGGGGTGCTCCCCGGCGACCCGCTGGCCGGGGCACTCGCGACGGACGGCACCCACGTCGGCACCATCGCGCTCGATCCGCGCACCCGCCGCCGTATGCGCCTCAACGGCCGCCTGCACCCCACCCCGCGGGGCTTCGCCGTCGAGGCGGACCAGGTCTTCTCCAACTGCCCCAGATACCTCCAGAGGAGGCGGTCCTACGAGACGGTCGACCGCACCCCGGGCGAGGTGCGCCGGGGCACCGGACTGACGGCGGCGCAGCAGGACCTCGTGGCCGCCGCCGACACCTTCTTCCTGGCCACCGTGCACGCGCACGGCGCCGACGTCAGTCACCGCGGCGGCAACCCCGGCTTCGTCCGGGTGCTCTCGCCACGCGAACTGCTCTGGCGCGACTACCCGGGCAACTCCATGTTCCTCACCCTCGGCAACCTCGCCGCCGACCCACGCGCGGGGCTGCTGTTCCTGGACTGGACGAGCGGGGCGGCGCTTCAGCTGACGGGCGAGGCGCGCACCGAGTTCGGGGCGGACGGGGAACGCCGGGTCCGCTTCACCGTGACGCGGGTGGCGGCGACCGGCGGGGCGGTGCCGCTGCGCTGGGCTCCGCCGGAATACTCACCGGCCAACCCATGGGTGCCGTAACGTCTCCACATGCGTGAGGAGTTGCGGGTGGCGGCCTACGCCGTGTGTGTACGGGACGGACGGATGCTGCTGGCCCGCTGGGTCGCGCGCGACGGCGCCCGCCGCTGGACCCTGCCGGGCGGCGGCATGGAGCACGGCGAGGACCCCTACGACACCGTGGTGCGCGAGGCCGAGGAGGAGACCGGCTACACCGTCGAACCGGTCTTCCTCCTCGGCCTCGACTCCATCCGCCGCACCTACCCGCGCCCCCTCGGCGCCCAGGCCGACTTCCACGGCCTGCGCATCGTCTACGAGGGCCGGGTCACCGGCGGCGAGCTGCGTCACGAGACGGGCGGCTCTACCGACATGGCGGCCTGGCACCCGCTGGAGGCCGTGCCCGGCCTCGAGCGGGTCGGGCTGGTCGACGTCGGACTGCGCCTGTGGCGCGAGCGCCCCGCCGCGGGCCGGGTGGCGGCAGCACCGCGGCATCCGCGCTAGCGCGGCAGCACCACGGCATCCGTACCAGCGCGGCAGCACCGCGGCATCCGCACTAGCGCGGCAGCACCACGACATACGCCGCCGGGTCGCGGTCGGCCGCCGCCATCAGGGCCGTGCGGACCACCGTGGCCTGCTGGTCCGGGGTGTCCCGCAGCTTCCTGGGCGTGATGTGGACGACCGTGATGCCCAGGCGTTCCAGGTGCTCGCGCTTGCGGGCGTACTCCGACCACTCGGCGTCGTCGTTCGCCCGGGGCGCGCGGGTGTCCAGCTCCAGGGCGACCGCCTGCTCCGGCCAGTAGGCGTCCAGGCCGCCCAGGTGCGGGCCGCCCGGCAGCCGCAGGTCCACGTTCCACACCGGGTCGGGCAGACCGTACTCCCTGACCATCCGGTACAGCCGGTCCTCGGCGATCGCCCGGCCCTCGGCCAGCAGCGAGTCCACCGCGTCCACCACGTGCGGCCGGGTCAGGAGCTTCGCACTCGTCAGCTCCCGGACGATCGCGGCCGGTTCGCAGTGCCCGCCGCGCACCGCCTCCGTCAGCAGCCGCCGCACCGTGTCCGCGTCGTCCAGGCCGGCCAGCGTGTCCGCGAGGGCGCGCGGCACCGGGGCCACCGGCAGACCGGTGACCGACTCCGGGACGGGCAGGTCGGCCGTGCGCACGATCCGCACACAGCCGGTCGAGCGCAGCCGGCGCAGCCGCGGCACCAGGACGTCGATCCTCTCCAGCGACAGCAGCGGGGGCGTGGCGGCGAAGCCGTGCAGGGTGAGCGCGGCCGGCCCGGTGATCACCGCCTCCGCGTACACCGGCCGGTGCGGCTGCTGCGCGGTCGGCTGGGCCGGCACCCCGGGCACCCTGCGGGGCGCAGGGGGGCGCGCCGCGTAAAGGAGGACCGCGTGCAGCCGTTCCTCGCTGGTCGGCGGGCCGGGGTGGAGCAGGAAGACGCCCGGCAGGAGCTGCTGCCAGGGCCCGCCGGTACGGCACTGCTCGCTGGTCTCGGCCGCCGACACGCCGTGGGCGCGCAGCTGGGCGGCGGTCAGGACCCGGCAGCGTGCCTCGGCCAGGTCGCTCAGGGGGCGGGGGGAGAGCGGGGTGTTGTGGTTCATGCCGGGCACGTTCCCGCGCCCGCTCGGCGCTTTAACGGCTGTTACAAGAGCGGCACCCAACCCGGACAACCCCGCCCTAAAGGACGGGTGTTCGGATGCCGAAAACCCCTGGTCCGTTCAGGGAAGGACCAGGGGTTACGGTGTGTCTTGACCGAATTTCGTAACGGTTACCGACCGCCCGAGCCTTGGCCAGAGCTACGGCCGACCGGGTGACGGTCCGGGCGCCCCGACGCCGGCGCGCCCCCACGGCTCACCCGCGCGCGTCGCACGCCTGTCCGCGCAGCGCCCGCGCCAGGTCGTCCCGGGCCTCCAGCACCAGCCGGCGCAACGCGGGAGCGGCGTCCTCGTGCGCCGCGAGCCAGGCGTCCGTCGCGTCCAGCGTCTCCTGCGAGTCCTGCGACGCCGGGAACAGGCCCCGGACCACGTCCATCCCGATCTGGATCGACCGCTCGGCCCATACCCGCTCGATCGCCGCGAAGTACTTCTCGGCGTACGGCGCGAGCAGCTGCCGCTGCGAGGGCCGGCCGAAGCCCGCGATGGTCGCCTCCACCAGCGCGTTCGACAGCGCGTCCGACTCCACCACCTGCGCCCACGCCTGCGCCTTCACGGCCGCCGAGGGACGCGCGGCCAGGCAGCGCACCTGGTGCCGCTTGCCCGAGGCGGTGTCGTCCCGCGCCAGCTCGTCGGCGAGCGCCTTCTCGTCCGCCGCCCCGTGCGCGGCCAGCGGCTCCAGGAACGCCCAGCGCAGCTCCTGGTCGACGTCCAGGCCGCCGATCTCCTCGGTGCCGTCCAGCAGGGCCTTCAGCAGGTCCAGATCGGCCGGCTCCGACGCCACCGCGGCGAAGAAGCGGGCCCACGCCAGCTGCTGCTCGCTGCCCGGCCCGGCCTGCCGCAGCTCGGCCAGCGCGCCCTCGGCCAGCAGCCGCTCACCCGTCTCGCGCCATTCGGGCGCCACGTAGTGCACCAGCGCCGATTCGGCCCACGCGTGCAGCATCTGGAGCACGCCGATGTCGGACTCACGGCCCGCGAACCGCAGCACCAGGCCGATGAAGTCCCGCGCCGGAAGCAGCGCGTCCCGGGTCAGGTTCCACAGCGCCGACCAGCACAGCGCGCGGGCCAGCGGGTCGGTCAGGGCGCCCAGGTGCTCGCGCAGCGTGGCCAGTGAGGTCTCGTCGAAGCGGATCTTGCAGTAGGTGAGGTCGTCGTCGTTGACCAGCACCAGCTCCGGCGCGTCCTGCCCGGCCAGCTCCGCCACCACCGTCCGCGCGCCGTCCACGTCGACCTCGGCGCGCGCGTACCGCTCCAGCGCCCCGGCCTCCGTACGCCGGTACAGGCCCACCGCCACGCGGTGCGGGCGCAGGTCGGGATGCGACTCCGCCGCCTCCTGCACCACCGCGAGCTCGTCGATCCGGCCCTCGGCGTCCAGCAGGACCGCCGGGGTGAGCGAGTTGACCCCGGCGGTCTGCAGCCAGGAGCGCGCCCACGCGGCCATGTCCCGGCCGCTGGTCTCCTCCAGGACGGCCAGCAGATCGCCCAGGCGCGTGTTGCCGTACGCGTGCCGCTTGAAGTAGCGGCGGGCGCCCTCCAGGAACGCGTCCTGGCCGACGTACGCCACCAGCTGCTTGAGCACCGAGGCGCCCTTGGCATAGGTGATGCCGTCGAAGTTCAGCTTGGCGTCCTCCAGGTCATGGATGTCCGCCGTGATCGGGTGCGTGGAGGGCAGCTGGTCCGCGCGGTACGCCCAGGCCTTGCGGCGGTTGGCGAAGGTGATCCAGGCGTCGGTGAAGCGGGTCGCGCCCACGTTCGCGAACGTGCCCATGAAGTCCGCGAAGGACTCCTTCAGCCACAGGTCGTCCCACCACTCCATGGTGACCAGGTCGCCGAACCACATGTGCGCCATCTCGTGCAGGACGACGTTCGCCCGGCCCTCGTACGACGCCTGGGTCACCTTGCCGCGGAAGATGTACTCCTCGCGGAAGGTCACCAGCCCCGGGTTCTCCATCGCGCCGAGGTTGTACTCCGGCACGAACGCCTGGTCGTACTTGCCGAACGGGTAGGGGTAGTCGAAGTGGTCGTGGAAGAAGTCCAGGCCCTGCTTGGTGACCAGGAAGACGTCGTCGGCGTCGAAGTGCTTGGCGAGCCCCTTGCGGCACATCGCGCCCAGCGGGATCTCCAGCCGCGTCCCGTCCTTGAGCACCCGCTCGTAGGAGTCCGTCACATAGTGGTACGGCCCCGCCACCACACACGTGATGTACGTCGAGATCGGCTTGGTCTCCGCGAACCGCCACACCCCGTCCTGCCGCTCGCCGGCCCCGTTGCTCCACACCGTCCAGCCCTCCGGCGCGCGCACCTCGAAGCGGAACGGGGCCTTGAGGTCGGGCTGCTCGAAGTTGGCGAAGACCCGGCGGGAGTCGGCCGGCTCGTACTGGGTGTAGAGGTAGACCTCGCCGTCCTCCGGGTCGACGAAGCGGTGCAGGCCCTCGCCGGTGCGCGAGTAGGCGCACCGGGCGTCCACGATCAGCTCGTTGTCGGCGGCCAGGTCCTCCAGCAGGATCCGGGAGCCGTCGAAGACCTCGCTGGGGTCGAGGTCCTTGCCGTTGAGGGAGACCGCCGTGACGCCCGGCGCGATGAGGTCCGCGAAGCTGGAGGCACCCGGCTCGTTGCAGCGGAAGCGGATCGTGGTCACGGACCGGAACGTGCGCGGCCCGTCCCCCTCCTGATCGCCGACCGCCGAGCGCACGTCGAGGGACACCTCGTACCCGTCGACGGACAGCAGCGCGGCCCGCTCCCGGGCCTCGTCGCGGGACAGATTCTCACCGGGCACGGGCGGCACTCCCTCGGGTCGCGTTCACGATGTGGACAGGACCGATCCTGCCATGCGGCCCTGACACGCGGCAGCCGGGAATGCCGTGGGCGACGATCGATGTTGCCCGTTCAAAGACCGCATACCGAGGAGAGTCATGTCCGAGACCGCCTCCGCCCCTTCCGGCAAGACCCCTGTCGACTTCTGGTTCGACCCGCTGTGCCCGTGGGCCTGGATGACCTCCCGCTGGGTGCTGGAAGTGGAGAAGCTCAGGGACATCGAGGTCCGCTGGCACATCATGAGCCTGGCGGTCCTCAACGAGCCCAAGCTGGACGAGCTGCCCGAGGACTACCGCGAGCTGCTCACCACCAAGGCGTGGGCGCCCATCCGCGTGGTGACCGCCGCCTGGCAGAAGCACGGCGACGACGTCCTCGGTCCGCTCTACACCGCGCTCGGCACCCGCTTCCACAACCAGGGCGAGGGCCCCACCCGCGAGGCCATCGCCGCCGCGCTGGAGGAGGCCGGCCTGCCCGCCGACCTGATCGACTACGCCGACCAGGAGGACTTCGAGTTCGACGCCGAGCTGCGCGCCTCCCACAAGGAGGGCATCGACAAGGTCGGCCAGGACGTCGGCACGCCGGTGATCGCGCTGCCCGGCGCCGACGGCGAGCAGATCGCCTTCTTCGGCCCGGTCGTCACCCCCGCCCCCAAGGGCGAGCAGGCGGCCCGCCTGTGGGACGGCACGGTCGCGGTGGCTTCCATCCCCGGCTTCTACGAGATCAAGCGCACCCGCACGGTCGGCCCGGACTTCAGCAACCTGTGAGGCGCACCGCGCGGCTCACTCGGGCACGGGCAGCTTGATCAGAACTCGTTCACACTGCTGCGGCCCAGCCGCGTTCCCCGGAGCCCTCCATACCGGAAGACCCCCGCGAGACACGAGCTCGCGGGGGTCTTCCTTCATCCGCCCGCCCGCGCGAAGGGTGAGAAGACGATCACGAGGCAGGGCGGCGATCCGGGGCGCGCCCCTCTCAGGGCGCGAGCAGCAGCACGTCCGTGCGGGACTTCGCGGCGGCGTACCGCCGGGCCACGTCCTGCCAGTTGACGACCTGCCACATCGCCTCGATGAAGTCGACCTTCTGGTTGCGGTACTGGAGGTAGAAGGCGTGCTCCCAGGCGTCGAAGACCAGGATCGGCGTCGATCCCTGGCCGACGTTGCCCTGGTGGTCGTAGACCTGCTCGACGACGAGCCGGCCGCTCAGCGGCTCGTACGCGAGGACACCCCAGCCGGAGCCCTGGGTGGTGGCCGCCGCCTTGGACAGCTGCGCCCTGAAGCCGGCGAACGACCCGAAGGAGGCGGCGATCGCGTCCGCCAGCTCGCCCACGCCGTCCTTCTCCAGCGGTTCGCCGCCGCCGTCGCCCGTCATGTTCTGCCAGTAGATGGAGTGCAGGATGTGCCCGGAGAGGTGGAAGGCGAGGTTCTTCTCCAACCCGTTCAGCGCGCCCCACTGCTCCTTGTCCCGCGCCTCGGCCAGCTGCTCCAGCGTGTCGTTGGCGCCCTTGACGTATGCCGCGTGGTGCTTGTCGTGGTGCAGCTCGATGATCTCGGGGCTGATCACGGGGGCGAGCGCGGAGTAGTCGTACGGCAGTTCAGGCAGCGTGTAGACGGGCATGAAGGGTTCCCTCCGACCTCTTATTGCAAAGAGCTTGCAACTGCACGCTATCAACAACAAGCGGCGGGCGGGCAACAGGGCGGCTGGGGGCAACAAGAAGGCCCCCACGCGTCACGTGGGGGCCTTGCGGGGAGAAGCGCGGCGGGTCAGTCCTGCCGGGCGGCGCGGACCCGCTGCCAGACGTATCCGGCCGCCGCCAGGAACAGCGTCATCCCGCCCGTCGAGTACAGCTGCACCCGCGTGTCGGGCTGCCGTGCCATCAGGACGAAGATCGCCGCCATGCCGGCCAGGGCCACCCAGGTCAGCACCGGGAACGCCCACATCCGCACGACCAGCTTCTGCGGGGCCTCCCGCTCCAGCCGGCGGCGCAGCCGCAGCTGCGAGACGGCGATGAAGATCCAGACGACCAGGATCACCGCGCCGATCATGTTCAGCAGCCAGGGGAAGACGTCGTCGGGCCGCCAGTAGCTGAGCAGCACGCAGACGAAGCCGAAGACGCTCGACACCAGGACGGCCACGCGCGGGACCCCGCCGGAGACCTTCGCCAGCACCTTGGGACCCTGGCCCCGCTCGACCAGCGAGTACGCGATGCGCGAGGAGCCGTAGATGTTGGCGTTCATCGCCGACAGCAGGGCCACCAGCACGACCACGTTCATCAGCTGCCCGGCGCCCGGGATGCCCAGGTGGTCCAGGGCGGCGACGTACGGGCCCTTCTCGACGACCTCCGCCGAGTCCCAGGGGACCAGGGTGACGATGACCGCCATGGAGCCGACGTAGAACAGCGCGATGCGCCACATCGCGGTGCGGACCGCGCTCGCCACCCCGCGCACCGGGTCCTGGGACTCGGCCGCCGCGATGGTGACCGTCTCCAGGCCGCCGTAGGCGAAGACGGAGGCGAGCAGGCCGATGATCAGGCCCTGACTGCCGTGGGGGAGGAGGTCGGTGAGGTTCGAGGCGCCGGGGGAGTCGGTGCCGGGCAGCACACCGGCGACGGCCAGCACGCCCAGCACCAGGAACAGCGTGATCGCGCCGACCTTCAGCGCGGCGAACCAGAACTCGAACTCGCCGAAGTTCTTCACCGCCGCCAGGTTCGCCCCGCAGAACACCACCATGAACAGCGCCACCCACATCCACTGCGGGGTGCCCGGCAGCCAGCCGGTGACGATCTTCGCGGCGCCCATGCCCTCCAGGCCGACCGCCGTGCACAGCAGCACCCAGAACGACCAGCCGGCCGTGAAGCCGGCCCACGGGCCGAACGCCCGCTCGGCGTGCGCGGAGAAGGAGCCCGAGGACGGATACGCGGCCGACATCTCGCCGAGCATCCGCATCACCAGCATGACGAGCAGGCCGGAGACGGCGTAGGCGAGGACGATCGACGGTCCGGCGGCGGCGATGCCGGCGCCGGAGCCGACGAACAGCCCGGCGCCGATCACGCCGCCGAGGGCGATCATCGACAGATGGCGCTGCTTGAGGCCGTGGGAGAGGGCGGCTGCGTCCCGCTGCCGCGGTGGTGTGTCCGTGGTCGTGCTGCTGGGCATGGAAGGCGGCTCTCCCAGGGCAAGAGGCGGTAAAAACCCCGCCAGTCTGGGCGGCCCGTCCGCTCACGCGAAGGGGCTGCCCAGTATCCGGACACCGTCTGTGCGGAGGGTGAGATTCCGATTACACCCTCACCCTCAGGGGATCCCCACGGGGGATCCGGTCACGCCGCCACGGACGTCACGGGTGTGTAGTGCGAGGCGTCGCCCGCGATCGAGTAGCTCTCCTTGCCTTCGACGTCGACCGGGATCTCACCGGCGACCGTCACCCGGTTCAGCCGGCGGGGCAGGCCGTCGTAGTTGTCGATGGCGTAGTGCTGGGTGATCCGGTTGTCGAACAGCACCAGCTGGTTCGGGGACCAGCGCCAGCGCAGGACGTTCTCCGGGCGGGTGACGTACGCCTGGAGCAGGTCCAGCACCTTGCGGGACTCGCCGGCCGACAGCCCCACGATCCGCTGCGCGAACCCGCCGATGAACAGCCCGCGCTCACCGGTCAGAGGGTGCACGCGGACCACCGGGTGGGCGGTGCGGTACGTGATCGAGGTGAACTGGGCGCGCTGGGCCGCCTTCTCCTCGTCGATCGCCTCGTCGGGGACGGCGTAGTCGTAGTCGTTGGTGTGCTCGGCCCACAGGGTGTCGGCCAGGCGGCGCAGCGGCTCGGGCAGGTCGCGGTAGGCGGCGGCCGCGTTCGCGATCAGCGTCTCGCCGCCGTACGGCGGGACGGTGATCGAACGCAGGCTGGTGGCCTGCGGTGGGTTGAGGACGAAGGTGACGTCCGTGTGCCAGTGGTTGGCGCGGCCCCGCTCGCTGTCCACGGGCAGCACGTTCGGGGCGCCCTCGACGGCCGGCACGGTCGGATGGGCGGTGGTGATGTCGCCGAAGTGGCGGGCGAAGGCCTGCTGGCCGGCGTCGTCCAGGCCGCCCGCGTCGAGGACGAGCGCCTTGTGGACGTTCAGGGCCTCGCGGATCGCGGCGACCTCCTCCGAGGAGAGCGGCCGGGTGATGTCGACGCCGGAGACGCGGGCGCCGATGCGTGCGGTGACCTTGGTGATCTCGAGGGACATGACGGTTCCTTTCGGGCGGGTCTCAGGACGGGCTCAGGACGGGCTCAGGACCCGGGCTCAGGACCCGGGCTCAGGACGGGGTTCGGAGGAGGGCGGGGGCCGGGGTCAGGTACTGGTTGGCGGGCCGCGGCAGGCCGTAGCGCCCCCGCAGGGTCCGGCGGGGGCCGTAGGCGGTGCGGAACAGGCCGCGGACGCGCAGGATCGGGACGACCTGGTCGACGAAGGTCTCCAGGCCGGAGGGCAGCACCGCGGGCATGATGTTGAAGCCGTCGGCCGCGCCCTGGGTGAACCACGTCTCGATGGCGTCCGCCACCTGCTCGGGCGTCCCGGCGAAGGTCAGGTGCCCGCGCCCGCCGCCCAGCCGCCCGATCAGCCGCCGCACGGTCAGCCGCTCGCGCCGGGCCAGCTCCACCACGAGCGTGTAGCGGCTCTTGGCGCCCTCGACCGCGGACTCGGGCGGCAGGTCGGCGGGCAGTTCGCGGTCCAGGTCCAGGGTGCCGGGCTCCAGGCGCAGCAGGTTCTCCAGCCGGGCCACGCCGTGCTCGTGGACGATGTGGTCCTCCAGGACCCGCTCCGCCGCCTTCGCCTCGGCCTCGGTGGAGCCGATCACCGGGACGATGCCGGGCAGCACCTTGATGTGGTCGGGATCCCTGCCCGCACGCTCCGTGCGGGCCTTGAGGTCGGTGTAGAAGGCCCGCGCGTCGGCGAGCGTCTGCTGGGCGGTGAACACCGCCTCCGCGTACCGGGCGGCGAACGCCTTGCCGTCCTCGGAGGAGCCCGCCTGCACCAGCAGCGGATATCCCTGGGGCGAGCGGGGCACGTTGAGCGCCCCCGCCACGCTGAAGTACGTCCCCTGGTGCCGCGCGGGGTGGATCTTGGCGTCGTCGCCCCACACGCCGGCCGCCTTGTCGGCGACGATCGCGTCGTCCTCCCAGCTGTCCCAGAGCTTCAGCGCCACGTCCAGGAACTCGGCGGCGCGGGCGTACCGCTCGGCGTGCGCGGGCTCGGCGTCCAGGCCGAAGTTGCGGGCCGCCTCCGCGCCGGCCGTGGTGACGATGTTCCAGCCCGCCCGGCCGCCGCTGATGATGTCCAGCGAGGCGAACTTGCGGGCCAGGTTGTAGGGGGAGTTGTAGGAGGTGGAGGCGGTGGCGATCAGGCCTATGTGCTCGGTGGCGGTCGCCAGCGCGGTGAGCAGGGTGAGCGGCTCCAGCGCGCCGGCGGGCCGCTGGGCGAGGTTGCTCCACAGCTGGGGGCCGTCGGCAAGGAACAGGGAGTCGAAGGTGCCGCGTTCCGCGATCCGCGCGAGGTTCACGTAGTGCGCGAGGTCGACGTGCGCGTACGGGTCGCTCTCCGGCAGCCGCCACGACGCCTCGTGGTGGCCGGTGTTCATCAGGAACGCGTTGAGGTGCAGCGTGCGGGTCATGCGAGGTCCTCCGTGACGCCCAGCGCGGCGAGCAGCCGCTCCCGGTACTCGCCGAGCAGCGGGTCCCGGTGGGAGCGCGGGTGCGGGCGGTCGATGGTCAGGTCGAGGCCGATACGGCCGTTGTCGAGGACGAGGACCCGGTCGGCGAGCACGATCGCCTCGTCCACGTCGTGGGTGACGAGCAGCACGGACGGGCGGTGGTGCTGCCACAGCCGGCGCAGCAGGCCGTGCATCCTGATGCGGGTGAGCGCGTCCAGGGCCCCGAACGGCTCGTCGGCCAGCAGCAGTTCGGGCTCGCCGACGAGGGAGCGGGCGAGCGCGGCGCGCTGGGCCTCACCCCCGGACAGCTCGCTCGGCCAGGCCCGCTCGCGGCCCTTCAGACCGACCTCGGCGAGCGCGGCGCGGCCACGATCCGCGGCGTCCTTGCCGTCCGTGCCGAGGAGCACGTTGTCCAGCACCCGGCGCCAGGGCAGCAGCCGGGAGTCCTGGAAGACCACCGACACCCGCTGCGGGGCGCTCAGCTCGCCGCTGCCCGCCACCTTGTGATCCAGGCCCGCGACGGCCCGCAGCAGGGTGCTCTTGCCGGAGCCGCTGTGCCCGAGCAGGGCCGTGAACTGGCCGGCCGGCAGTTCGAGGTCGATGCCGTCGAGGACCGTACGGCCCTCGAACGACCGGGTCAGGCCGCGCAGGGTTACCGCGGGCCGGGTCAGCTGCTCAGTGTGCGGCG
This sequence comes from Streptomyces sp. NPDC006393, assembly GCF_040628575.1. NCBI lineage: Bacteria > Bacillati > Actinomycetota > Actinomycetes > Kitasatosporales > Streptomycetaceae > Streptomyces > Streptomyces sp. NPDC006393. The sequence continues at coordinate 56,295 of NZ_JBEXZD010000020.1, read as the reverse complement.
CCATGACAGCACCCTCCGTTCGACGAGACGGACCACGCTGTCGGAGACCAGGCCGAAGACGCCGTAGATCAGCAGGCCGACGAGGATGACGTCCGTCTGGCCGTAGTTCTGCGCCTGGAACATCATGTAGCCGAGGCCGCTGGTGGCGTTGATCTGCTCCAGCACCACCAGGCCCAGCCAGGACCCGGTCACGCCGAGCCGGAGGCCGACGAAGAAGCCGGGCAGCGCGCCGGGGACGACGATCTGCCGGATGAACGCCCACCGGGACAGGCCCTGGACCTCGGCCAGTTCGACGAACCGGCTGTCGATGCCGGACAGCGCGGCATGCGTGTTCAGATAGATGGGGATGTAGACGACGATCGCGATGATCGCGATCTTGAAGGTCTCGCCGATGCCCAGCCAGAGGATGAACAGCGGGATCAGACCGAGGGTCGGGATCGCCCGGTTGAGGTTCACGGTCCCGTCGATCAGCGCCTCGCCGGTCCGGCTGAGCCCGGCGGCAAGCGCCAGCAGCACACCGCCGGCCAGCCCCAGGGAGAAGCCGTACGCGGCCCGGCGCAGCGAGGTCGCCACATCGGTGGGCAGGGTGCCGTCGGTCCACAGGTGACCGGCGGTGCGCAGCACCGTCCAGGGGGCCGGGATCGCGCCGGGGTCGAGCTGCCCGGCGGCGGAGGCGGCGGCCCACAGGGCGAGCAGGAGGACGGGACCGGTCAGGCGGGCGGCGGGCAGGCGCCTGCCCGGGGTCAGCGCGCGACGCGGCCGGCGGGCGCGCGGGGCGGCCTCGGCGGCCACCGTGGCAGCGGCGGACGCGGTGGTGGCCGGGGTGTCGGCCGGGGCGGTTGGCGTGGTGTCGGCCGGGGCGGTTGTCGTGGTGTTCGTCGTCATGGTGCTCACCTCCGGTACTGGGCCGGTACGGACTTGGCCGCGATGGACTCGAAGCGCCGGTCGAACAGCGAGCGGACGTCGAACTTCTTCACGAAGCCGCCCTCGGCGAGCAGATCCGCGGTCTCCTGCTCCCACCGGATCGCCTCGTCCCAGCTCGGCGGGAACAGCGGCTTGTTGGCGAGCTCCGTGATGGACTCGGCCTGGGCGAGGGTCAGGTTCTGCGTCTTGACGTAGAACTCCCGGTTCCAGACGTCGGGGTGCTCCCACTGCCACACCTGGCCCTTGGCCCACTGCGGGATGTACGCGGCGATGGCGGCGGCCTTGGCCCGGTCGGCCAGCACGGAGGCCGGCGCCCACAGCAGGTTGAGCAGGTCGACGACATCGGTGGGAATGGTGTGGGCGCCCTTGGACCCGTACTGCTTCAGATACGCCGGCGCCTGGCTGTTTCCGAGCGGGGCCACGTCCACCTGACCCGACTGGAGGGCGGTGAGGAACTGGTTGCTGGTCAGCGGGACGAGTCGCACGTCGTCGTACGCCAGGCCCGCCTCCTTGAGCGCCCGCAGCAGCACGACACCCTGCGCCTGCCCCTGCGAGAAGGCGAGTTTCCTCCCTTTGAAGTCCTCCGTCGTACGGATGTCGCTGCCCGGCTTGGTGGCGAAGAGGTAATTGGGTTTCCGGGTCAGGCCGATGGCGACGATCCTCGCGTCGAAACCCTGGTAGTGCGCCTGGATCGGCGGAATGCCCGCGTTGGTGGAGACGTCCAGGGACTTGGCCCGGAAGGCGTTGATGACATCGGGACCCGCGCCTATGTTGAGCCAACTCGACACGGTGAACGGCAACTCGGGAAGTCCTGCCAGCCTGAACTGCAACTGCTGGACGTCCTGGTAGGAGGCGATCTTCAGGCTGGTGCCCGCGGGCACCTTGTCGGCGAGCGGGGCGGACAGGTCGGCGGGCGACTTGGAGGCGGCCGCGCTCGAACCGGCGCAGCCGCTCAGCCCCGCGGCCGCGGCGGCGGCACCGAGCAGGGAGGAGAGGAAAAGGCGCCGGTCTACACCGGACGCTGGTGCGGAAGGCATGGGCGAACTCCGTGGGTTCACAGGGCAGAAGAAGGCAGGCATGCGGAATTCCGGGCAGCGGATTCGGGGGAGGATGCTTCCGCGAAACAAGTGCGGTGACGGGAATTCACACAGGGAGAGAACAACCGGAGAAGGGCGCTCCGGGGCGCTTCAACGGGTCAGCTACAAAGAGTGCGACAGCTCGTGAGCGGGTTCATGGGAAAGATGCTCCCGGTTGCCCGCAACCCCTGTCAACGTTCGAAGTTTTTCAAATTCATGAAGTCCGGACACGGGAGCGCTCTTTGGCGGGTCCCTACAGAAGCGGCCGACGCGCTTCCCGTCGCCCACACCACTCCACCTCAGTGACCGGCATCACGCGACCCCCGGTGTGACCGGCATGCTTTGTACGGAGCCCACCAAGCGCACGATCAAGCCTTTGTCGAGCGCTGACGGTGATCGGCACGAGGGCGCCGGTATAGCGTCACGGTGTTCCCACCTGCCCACACACCCGCGGAGTCCCCATGAGCACCGCCACCGCCACCGCTCGCCCCGGCGCAGTCCTCGCCGATCTGCTGCCCGCCACGCGCGTCCGAGACGCCGCCCTCGTGGTCGGCGGTGCCGCGCTCACCGGCCTCGCGGCCCAGCTGTCGGTCCCGATCCCCCACTCCCCGGTGCCGGTGACCGGCCAGACCTTCGCCGCCCTGCTCGTCGGCACCGCGCTCGGCGCCCGTCGCGGCTTCCTCTCCCTCGCCCTGTACGCGCTCGCCGGTGTGGCCGGCGTGCCGTGGTTCGCGGACGGCGCCTCCGGCTCGGGCGCCGTCTCCTTCGGCTACGTCCTCGGCATGCTGCTCGCCTCGGCGGTCGTGGGCGCCCTGGCCCGCCGGGGCGCCGACCGCTCCCCGCTGCGCATGGCGGGCACCATGATCCTCGGCGAGGCGGTCATCTACGCCGTCGGCGTGCCCTACCTGGCCCTGGCGGCCCACCTCTCCGCGTCCCAGGCGATCGCGGCCGGCCTCACCCCGTTCCTGATCGGCGACGCCCTGAAGGCCGCCCTGGCGATGGGCGCGGTGCCGGCCGCCTGGAAGCTCGCGGACAAGCGCTGACGCCGTAGCCGTCCACCGGCGACGCACATACAAAGAAGAGGACGCACATACAAAGAAGAGGAGGGAGCCCTCGGGGCTCCCTCCTCTTCTTTGCGTACGGACTGCGTCAGCCGACGGAGACCTTCTCGGTCTCGCCCTGCTCCGTGACCGCCGTCCGGTGGCCGCCGCCGAGCTTCTGCTTGATGACGGCGATGGCCAGCACGACCGCCGCGACCAGCAGCGACAGCAGCACGGTCTCGCGCCCGTCGTGCTCGGTGTCGGTGAGCATGTAGCCGAGGACGAAGACGATCAGTCCGGCCGCCGCCCAGGTCAGGTACGGGTACAGCCACATCTTCACGACGAGCTTCTCCGGCGCCTCCCGCTGGATGATCTTGCGCATCCGCAGCTGCGAGAAGCAGATCACCAGCCAGACGAACAGGGCGACCGCGCCGGAGGAGTTGACGAGGAAGAGGAAGACGGTGTCCGGGAACTTGTAGTTGAAGAACACGGCCAGGAAGCCGAAGAGGACGGAGACGGTGATCGCCGTCCGCGGCACGCCCCGGCTCGTGGTCCGGGCGAAGGCCTTCGGCGCGTCCCCGCGCTGGCCGAGCGAGAAGGCCATGCGGGAGGCGGTGTAGAGGCCGGAGTTCAGGCAGGACAGCACCGAGGTCAGCACGATGAAGTTCATGATCTCACCGGCGTGCGCGATGCCCAGGGAGTCCAGGGCGGCGACGTAGGAGCCCTTCTCGGCGATCGACTTGTCGTCCCAGGGGATCAGGGAGACGACGACGAGGATCGAGCCGAGGTAGAAGACGGCGATACGCCAGATGATGCTGTTGGTCGCCTTGGTGACGGCGCGCTGCGGGTCCTCGGACTCGCCCGCGGCCAGGGTGGCGATCTCGCTGCCCATGAAGGAGAAGACGACGAGCAGCACACCGGTGAGGATGGAGCCGGGGCCGTGCGGCAGGAAGCCGCCGTGTCCGGTGAGGTTGCCGAAGGAGGCCTGGTCGGCGTGGACGCCGGGCAGGACGCCGAAGACGGCCAGCAGACCGACGACGATGAACGCGGCGATCGCGACGACCTTGATCCCGGCGAACCAGAACTCGAACTCGCCGTAGGAGCCGACGGAGACCAGGTTGGTGGCCGTCAGCACCACCATGACGATCAGGGCCCAGCCCCACTGGGGCACGGCGGGAATCCAGCCGGACAGGATCGCGGCACCGGCCGTGGACTCCACGGCCAGCACGACGACCCAGAAGAACCAGTAGAGCCAGCCGATGGAGAACCCGGCCCAGCTGCCGAGCGCCCGGTCGGCGTGCGCGGAGAACGAACCGGAGGTCGGGTTGGCGGCGGACATCTCGCCGAGCATGCGCATCACGAGGACGACGAGCGTGCCGACGAGGGCGTAAGAGAGGAGGATGCCGGGTCCGGCGGTGGCGATGCCGGAGCTGGAGCCCACGAAGAGGCCGGCGCCGATGACGCCGCCGATCGCGATCATCGTGAGATGACGGTTTTTGAGTCCAGCCTGAAGTCCGGAACCAGGGGTCATGGGACGGAATTCCTTTGCGCCGGTTGAGCGGTGTGCCGTACGAGGGGGATGCCGTTGTGAGGCCGGTGTACGAGCCGGTCCAGTGAATCCGAGGTGTCGGAATTCGGGAACCTTTGAATCCGGATTGTTACTTGAGGTTCCTCTGAGGTTCTATGGCGCGCCTCACATTTCCCGTCCCGAACACCCGGGGCTGCTGCCCGGGATGCGCCGTGTCACACTCGTCCTATGCGCGTGTATCTCGGCTCGGACCATGCGGGCTTCGAACTCAAGAACCACCTCGTCGAGTGGCTCAAGGCGGCGGGACACGAGCCCGTCGACTGCGGGCCGCACATCTACGACGCCCAGGACGACTACCCGCCCTTCTGCCTGCGCGCCGCCGAGCGCACGGCCGGCGACCCGGACTCCCTCGGCATCGTGATCGGCGGCTCCGGCAACGGTGAGCAGATCGCCGCGAACAAGGTCAAGGGCGTCCGCGCGGCCCTCGCCTGGAGCGAGGAGACCGCCTCCCTCGGCCGCCAGCACAACAACGCGAACGTCGTCGCGGTGGGTGCGCGCATGCACTCGGTGGAGGAGGCGACCAAGTTCGTCGAGACCTTCCTCAACACCCCCTTCTCCGGTGACGAACGCCACATCCGCCGCATCGACATGCTCACGGACTACGAAACGACGGGCGACCTCCCGCCGATCCCGGCGCACCACCCGCAGCAGTAGCAGTAGCGGCTGCGGTTCTGGCAGGGGCAGGGGTTCCGCCCCTGCCCCTGCCAGAACCCGGTGCGGAGCCCGGGGAGAGGAGCCCCTTGTTCCGCCGAGATTCCGACCACCCAGTCGCCCGGAGTCCCGGGCGGAGCCCGGCGGGGTCCGGCGGGGTCCGGGGCGGAGCCCCGGGAGGGTGCCTTCTCAACCACCGAGACGGGTGGGCGGGTGGGAAACGGGATCCGGGGCGGAGCCCCGGCGGGCCTGGGGCAGAGCCCCGGGACGGCACCTCCGCAGCGTACGGAGGACGAAGGCCCCCGGGGTCTGGGGCAGAGCCCCAGAACGGCGACTTCACAGCGCACCGTGGGACAGGGTCCCGGGGCGAAGCCCCGGGCGCGGCAGGAAAGGACACCGCACCGTGCCAGAGGGGCACACGATCCACCGCCTCGCACAGGACTACGCCGCGCGCCTGACCGGCACGCCCACCCGCGTCACCAGCCCCCAGGGCAAGTTCTCCGACGCCGCCGCACTCCTCGACGGCGCCGAACTCACCCGTACCGAGGCCCACGGCAAGCACCTCTTCCTCGGCTTCCGCGACAGCGACTGGGTCCACATCCACCTCGGCCTCTTCGGCAAGGTCACCTTCGGCGACGCCCCCGCCCCGCCCCCCACGGAGACCGTCCGCCTCCGCCTGGCGAACCCCACCGCGTACGTCGATCTGCGCGGCCCCACGACCTGTGCCCTGATCACCGACGCCGAGAAGGCGGCGATACACGACCGCCTCGGCCCCGACCCGCTCCGCCCCGACGCCGACCCGGCCACCGCCTACGCCCGCGTCCGCCGCAGCCGTACGACGATCGCCGCGCTGCTGATGGACCAGAAGGTCATCGCCGGCGTCGGCAACGTCTACCGTGCCGAGGTCCTCTTCCGGCACCGCATCGACCCGTACCGCCCGGGCAGGGACATCACCCCCGCCGAGTGGGAGACGATCTGGACCGACCTGGTCGGCCTGATGCGCGAGGGCGTCCGCAACAACCGCATCGACACCGTCCGCCCCGAGCACACGCCCGAGGCGATGGGCCGCCCACCACGCGTGGACGACCACGGAGGCGAGGTCTACGTCTACCGCCGGGCGACCCTGCCCTGCCACATCTGCGGCACCGAGGTCCGCACCGCCGGCCTGGCCGCCCGCAACCTCTTCTGGTGCCCCACCTGCCAGCAGAACTGACGAAACCGGTGCAAATGCCGCGCGAAAAACCGGCAGCACCCCGGAGCGCGGCCCTCATAGGGGGTGTCGCGCCCCCTAGAACCCATGCGGCAGCCAAGGCGCCACCGTCGCCCCGAACGCCACCGCCGCCTCCGCCAGCGCCCCCGTGCGCAGCTCACGGACCCGCCCGGCGGCCGCCAGCGCCGTCAAGGACACGCCACCGAGGTACGCCGCCCCCAGCTCCCGTACCGAAAGCTCCAGGTCGGCCGCGTCCGAGGTCCGCTCGCAGGACGCCCCCTTCGGGTCCCCGCTGAGCCGCCACCGCCCGGTGTTCCAGGGACAGAACGCGTCCTCGACCTCGAACACCACGTCCACCGGAACCTGGTACGTCCGCGCGGCCAGCGCCGCCCCGACGTCGACCGGCCGCAGGTACAGCGCGTCCCGCCGCCGCGGCCGGCACCGCCGGATGTCCGACACCAGGTACTGCCAGGCGTCGTCCACCGGACGCCCCCGCACGGTCAGCGTCGTGGTCAGGTCGATGCCGAACAGGAAGCGCCACAGCGCCGCGTCGGTGGCCGGGTCGAGCGCGGCCAGGTCCTCCAGCCGCACCGTGCCGTCGTGGCCGCCGACACCCCAGCCCAGCTTGGTGCGGAACCGGGCGTACCCCGTGACCTCGCCCTCCCGCTCGGCCACCACGCACTGCAACGGCGACGCCCCGTCCCGCTCGCTCTCCGGGTCGAGCAGACCCGCCCGCTCCCAGCCGGGCCGCCGGGCCAGCATCCCGGGCCGGGAGGGCACCAGCCGCGCGTACACCGCCTCGCACGCGTCGAGAACGTCGGCGGGCGCCGCGTACCGCAGCCGTACGTCGTCCGTGCCGGCCGGGACCGACAGCCCGGCCCGGCTCGTGTCGATCTCGGCGTCGAGCTGGAAGGTCGCCGCGGCGTACCCGAACCGGCCGTAGATCGCGGGCTCGGAGGCGGTCAGCACCGCCAGCGGCTCCCCCCAGGAGCGCACGTCGTCCAGCTGCCGCCGCATCATCGACGTCAGCACCCCGCGCCGCCGGTGCGTCGCGGCCACGCTGACCATCGTGATCCCGGCCGCGGGCACCAGGGCCCCGCCGGGCACCGTCATCCGGAAGCTGAACGCCCCCGCCGTCCCCACGCAGGTCCGGCCGTCCCAGACCCCCAGCGAGCGGTCGAACTCGGTGAGCGAGCGGTCCAGCTCCCGCTCCTCCGGCGTGCTGGGCCCGCCGCCGAAGGCACGGACGAGGTTGTCGTACCACGCGTCCCACTCGTCCCGCCGCAGCACCCTCAGCCCGGTCGCAAGGTCAGTCGCCATGCGCCATGCCTACCAGGGCGATGCGGGACGGGCGAGGGTATTTCCCGCCGGTGGCGGGCGGTCCGTCCGGCGTGAAGTTCCGTGTGGTCCCGCGCCTCGGACGGGGGATAAGTCGGACCTCCCGTGCCAAGCGGCGGGTCCGGTGGATAGGGTCCCGGACTAATGGCAGCACGACGAGAGCGGCGCGCGGAAGCCGAGACGTACACGGCCCGGTTGAAAATGCAGTGGCACCGGGTCCGTGTCGGCGTGCGCAGAGCCGCCGTCGACTACTTCCGCGGGGACGGCTCGGACTGGATCGCGCTCGGCGGTCTGCTGCTGACCATCCCGCTGATCGCCGCGCTCACGCTCGTCGACTCGGTGTGGTTCTCGCCGGTCGCACTGGTGCTGCCCATCGTCGCCGGCGGGCTGCTGCTGCGCCCGGCGAGCCTGCTCGGCCTGTACGCGGCCGCCGCCACCGCGCTGATCGTGGAGTCGGTGCGACTCGGCCCGTACACCGAGGGACCCTCCCGGGTGACCCCGGGCGTGGTGCTGGTGGTCGCCGCCTGCGGTTTCTTCGGGCTGCTGATCGCGCAGTTCCGCAGCCGGGTCGGCGTGCCCTGGCGGCGCGGCGGCACCATGCTGTTCGACCTGCGCGAACGCATCCGGGTGCAGAGCAAGTTGCCGCAGCTGCCCGACGGCTGGCACCGCGAGATGGCGCTGCGTCCGGCCGGTGGCCAGTCCTTCTCCGGCGACTTCGTGGTCGCGGCCCGCACCAACGGCGGCCGCACCCTGGAGGTCGTCCTCACCGACGTGTCCGGCAAGGGCATGGACGCCGGCTCGCGGGCGCTGCTGCTGTCCGGTGCCTTCGGCGGCCTGCTGGGCAGCCTGCCCCCGCACGCCTTCCTGCCCGCGGCCAACGGCTATCTGCTGCGCCAGGACTGGGACGAGGGCTTCGCGACCTCCATCCACCTGGTGCTGGACCTGGACTCCGGCGACTACGAGCTGTACTCCGCGGGCCACCCGCCCGGCCTTCAGCTCAGCGCGGGCAGCGGCCGCTGGGAGGAGAAGGCGGCCGAGGGCCCGCTCCTCGGGGTGTACGACGGCGCCCAGTTCGACTCGGTCAAGGGCTCCCTGCGCCCCGGCGACGTGCTGATGCTGTTCACCGACGGGCTCGTGGAGACCGCCGACCGGGACATCACCGAGGGAATCGACCGCCTCACCGGCGAGGCCGACCGCTATGTCGCCGGCGGCTTCCACGGCGCCGCCTGGCACCTGATCGAGGCGGTGGCCAAGGACGTCAACGACGACCGCGCGCTGCTGCTGATCTGCCGCGAGGGCCCCACGGCCCAGGCGCTCCGCTGAACCGGCCGGTCACACTGGAGGGGTGACCCACACCCACCGCGAGGCAGAGCCGCCGCTCACCCCTGCCGAGGTCGAGGCGCTCGCCCGCACCGCCCACGCCGGCCAGACCGACAAGGCGGGCCGTCCCTACGCCGAACATCTGCACGCCGTGGCCGAGGGCGTGCGGGCCCGCGGCGGTGACGCCGAGCAGATCGCGGCGGCCTGGCTGCACGACTCCGTCGAGGACGACGCGCTTCCGGAGCGGTGGCTGCGCGAGGCCGCGCTCAGCCGTCGTACGAAGGACATCGTGCTCGCGCTCACCAAACGGGCGGGGGAGGAGCCGGAGGCGTACGCCCGGCGCATTCTCGCCACGCCCGGCGCGCTGCTGGTGAAGGAGGCGGACCTGGCGCACAACGCCGATCCGGCCCGCCTCGCGGTCCTCGACGAGGCCACCCGCACGCGGCTGACCGAGAAGTACGCGCGGATGCGCGCACTCCTCGGCCTCACGGACGCAAAGAGCGGCGAAGGAGCGGGTCGAAGAGACCTCGGGAGCGCTCGGAACTAGGCACCGATCCGCTCGGAACTAGGCACCGATCCGCTCGGGCCGGGCCCCGGGACGCACGGACCCCGAGTGGCCATGAGCCGTCCCGGTCCCTCCCGACCCCGTCCCCGTTCCTGTTCCCGCTCCTGAGCTGGTGCCCGCCGGCTGCCGGAAGGCCCACTCCATCCTCGGCTCCACGGCGAACCGGAAGACGCGCCGCACGGGCTCGGTGCACAGCAGGGTGACCACGCCCGCGGCGACGACGGTGACCACGACCGAGCCGAGCGGGCCGTGCAGCGCGGCCATGTCGAACCCGCCCGCGTACAGCACGCCCTTGACCACGAAGCCGTGCAGCAGATAGCCGTACAGCGTGCCCGTGCCGAGCGCGGTGAACCAGGTCCGCCGGCCCGGCACCCAGGAGAAGAAGCACGCGGTCAGCAGCACCGCGCCGCCGAACATCACCAGCACCATGACGGGACCGGCCCACCAGGGGGCGCCCAGGTCCTGGGCGGCGCTCTGCCGGTAGACCCACGAGGCGTTGACGCGCGGCACGGTCCACCAGGCCCCCGCCAGTGCCACGGCGAACACCGGCACCGACAGGACGCGTACGGCGCGGCGGCGCACCATGTGGAAGTGCTCGGGCTTCATGCACAGCCCCAGCACGAAGCACGGCAGGAACTGCATGACGCGCTGGAGTTCCAGATCCTGACCGATGCCCGGGGTGAGCGACGCCAGCATGGCGATGCCGAGAGCGAGGGGCAGGGGCCGGCGCACGAGATTCCAGACCGGGGCGGTCAGACGCCACACGAACAGGGCGCAGAGGAACCAGGTCAGATACCAGGGGGAGAGAAGGCTGATCTGCCGGTCGTCCGAGTGACCGACGAAGATCCGGAAGAGTGAATAGGCGGTCTCGAAGATGACATACGGCACGACGACGCCGGTGATCAGCCGCTTCAGCCGGTCCGGACGCAGGTCGAAATTACGGGAGAAGAAGCCGGAGATGATGATGAACGCCGGCATGTGGAAGGTGTAGACGACGTTGTACGCGGCTTCGAGCGTCCGGCTGTCGCTCTTGACCGCCGACCAGGTGTGCCCGACGGCCACCAGGACGATCGCCAGGTATTTGGCGTTGTCGAAGAAGGGATCGCGCTGCTTGCCGGGTCTTCCGCCGGGATCACCGGACCGGCCGGGACCCGGCGCGCCTGCGGCTGCCGGCGACTGGGCCGGGGGGAGCGGTGTTCTGTTCTGTCCGGGAGACGAGGCGGAGTGGAACATCTGAGGCACCCTAGCGCTCTGCGTGGGATTACGGGGAACACCCCGACTGGAAATGCTGACTATTCACCGCGCTACCCAGGATTTGACGAAGTTTGTGTGACCGCGAGGGTGACGGCAGACACATCGCATGAGCTGTTCGCGCACATCGCACCCGCCTTCAATGTCCGGATTCGTCATGACGAGTTGTGCCATGAAGGTCGCCTCCTCCGGCGATATTCGAATCACTTGCGAACACGATGTGTGGACATGGAAACGAAGTCACTGAATTCCGGACGGAGGTACGGCGGCGGGGAGCGTCGAATTGCCGTACGGCGCGCGGCGGGTGAAGGGCGCCGGCCGTGGGGTCCCTGAGATCCGTGGCACGGACCTGGCCGATGATGCGTCAGGCGTCGCATACGTGAGCCGTGTTGGTGGCACGATGGTTCCAGCGGGGGCGCGGGGATGGCGCCTCCGGGCCGGGAGAGCGGACCGACCTAGGGTGTGATCAGTTGTGGCCATTTCACTGTCAGTGGTGCTGCTGTTGGCGATCATCCTGGTGGTGTTGCTCAGAGGCGGGTCGATCAAGGCCGGGCCGGCCATCGTCGCCGTGCTCTTCGGCTTCTTCCTCGCGTCCACCGGTATGGCCCCGTCGATCAACCGCTTCCTGAACTCGATAGCGGACACGATCAACTCGATCAACTTCTGACGGAGGCGTCCCCCGGCCCGCGCCGGACCCGAACCCGGCGGAGCGCCCCGGACACGACCAAGGACCCGGGACGCGACCAAGGGCCCGGGCACGACAAAGGGCCAGGCGGAGAATCCATCCTCCGGCCTGGCCCTCGGCCACGCAGAGCGGGCGACGGGAATCGAACCCGCGTAGCCAGTTTGGAAGACTGGGGCTCTACCATTGAGCTACGCCCGCACACACTGTGCGCCGCAGGTCGACCGACCGCGGCACATCAGGCATCGTAGCGGGTCGCCCCCCACCCACGCACACCCCTTCCCCTCCCGCCCCCCGCGGAGCCCGGTCGCGCCCTCGCGCACCCCCGCCGAGCCCGGCCGGCACCTCGCGCCGCTTCTTCCCCTCCTGCCCCCCCGGGCACTGGAGGTTCCCTCGTCACGCGCGCGTACGGGTTTCGGCCGAAGGGGTGGGGTCGGCGTGTCGGGGCGCGGGAGGGGGCGGGGTGAGGGCGGGCCGGCGGGACAGGCGGTAAATGCGGCGGTCGTACTGGCTGCGGGCATGTACCCTACGTGTCGCACCAGACGGGGTGTGGCGCAGCTTGGTAGCGCGTCCGCTTTGGGAGCGGAAGGCCGTGGGTTCAAATCCCGCCACCCCGACCACCCGCCGACCGGGATCGCCGACAGGGATCACCGCCGACCGGGATCACCACAGGTCGGCGCCCACCTCCCGCGGCCGTGCGATCCACGGGATCCACTCGTGGCCCCCACCGTGATCCCCCGCGCGATCGCCCCGTGATCGCCTTTTGGGAGGCCGAGCCGCTGCGGTTACTATGCAGACTGCGCGCCCGTGTGTCCGGCCTCTGGGCCTACGAACTCCTCCGGGCGGCGAATCCGCCGGACCGCCCTGACGGCCCCGGCGAAACCCGAGAAGTCAGCCACAAGGAGACCGAACCGTGAAGAGCGCCGTGGAGACCCTGAACCCGACCCGGGTTCGGCTCACTGTCGAGGTGCCCTTCGAGGAGCTCAAGGACAGCCTCGACGCGGCGTACAAGAAGATCAACCAGCAGGTCACGGTGAAGGGCTTCCGCAAGGGCAAGATCCCGGCCCGGGTCATCGACCAGCGGTTCGGCCGCGGTGCGGTCCTCGAGGAGGCCGTCAACGACGCGCTTCCGCGGTTCTACACCGACGCGGTCAACGAGGCCGAGCTGAACCCCCTGGGCCAGCCCGAGGTCGACATCACCGAGCTGAAGGACGGCGAGACGCTGAACTTCACCGCCGAGGTCGACATCCGCCCGGCCATCGAGATCCCGGACTACTCCGGCATCGAGGTCGAGGTCGACGCCGTCGAGGTGACCGACGAGGACGTGGAGAAGGCCGTCGAGCAGCTGCGCGAGCGCTTCGCCTCCACCTCCCCGGTCGAGCGCGCCGCCGAGGACGGCGACGTCGTCACCATCGACCTGGAGGCCAAGGTCGACGGCGAGGTCCTGGAGGACGGCGTCGCCGACGGCGTCTCCTACACGATCGGCTCCGGCGAGCTGCTGGACGGCATCGACGACGCCGTGAAGGGCCTGGAGGCCGGTGGCGAGGCCACCTTCACCTCCGAGCTCAAGGGCGGCTCCGCCGCCGGCCGCGAGGCCGAGGTCACCGTCAAGGTCACCCAGGTCGCCGCCCGCGAACTGCCCGAGCTGGACGACGACTTCGCTCAGCTCGCCTCCGAGTTCGACACCCTCGAGGAGCTGAAGGCCGACAGCCGCAAGCGCCTGGAGAACATGAAGCAGTACGACCAGGCCACGCAGGCCCAGGAGCGCGTCCTGGACAAGCTGCTGGAGCTGGTCGAGGTGCCCGTCCCCGAGAAGCTGCTCGAGGACGAGATCAACACCCGTAAGCACAACCTCGAGCACCACCAGCTCGCGCAGATGGGCCTCACCCTCGACAAGTACCTGGAGCTCCAGGGCAAGACCGCCGAGGAGTTCGACGAGGAGACCCGCGAGGCCGCGGTCAAGGGCATCAAGACCCAGTTCGTGCTCGACGAGCTGGTCAACAAGGAGAAGCTCAACGTCAACCAGGAGGAGCTCACCGAGCACCTCATGCGGCGTGCCGCCTCCTCCGGCATGTCCCCCGACCAGTTCGCGCAGGCCGTCGTGCAGCAGAACCAGGTTCCGCTGCTGGTCGGCGAGGTCGCCCGCGGCAAGGCCCTGGCCGTCGTCGTCGAGGCCGCGACCGTGAAGGACACCAACGGCGAGATCGTCGACCTGGACGACGAGGACGAGGACGAGGCCACCGAGGCGGAGACCGCCGCCGAGGCCGAGGCCGAGGGCGACGGCGAGGACAAGGCCGAGGCCTGATCCACCGCCTGATCCGCGCGCGTCGTCCACGACGCCGTACGTACGATGGGCCCTGGGGAACAGCTCCCCAGGGCCCGTTGTCATGACCGGCCACCCGCGAACCGAAGGCCCGGCGCGCTACGCCCCCGGCGAACACTCCCCTCAGCGGGATTCCCCGAAGGGAGCCGCGCGTTAGGGTCCATGAATACGAGGGCAGGGGAGTCCCCGAACACGGCCGGACGGCCCCACGCCCCGGCAGAACACGTGAGACGGCCCGGCGCCGTCGTAAGACGAGCAGGTGGATACGTGACGAATCTGATGCCCTCCGCCGCCGGCGAGCCTTCCATCGGTGGGGGCCTCGGCGACCAGGTCTACAACCGGCTGCTCAACGAGCGGATCATCTTCCTCGGCCAGCCGGTCGACGACGACATCGCGAACAAGATCACCGCACAGCTGCTGCTCCTTGCCGCCGATCCGGACAAGGACATCTACCTGTACATCAACAGCCCCGGCGGCTCGATCACGGCCGGCATGGCGATCTACGACACCATGCAGTACATCAAGAACGACGTGGTGACCATCGCCATGGGCCTGGCGGCCTCGATGGGTCAGTTCCTGCTCAGCGCCGGCACCCCGGGCAAGCGCTTCGCGCTGCCGAACGCCGAGATCCTGATCCACCAGCCCTCCGCCGGCCTGGCCGGTTCGGCCTCCGACATCAAGATCCACGCCGAGCGGCTGCTGCACACCAAGAAGCGCATGGCCGAGCTCACCTCCCAGCACACCGGCCAGTCGGTCGAGCAGATCACCCGGGACTCGGACCGCGACCGCTGGTTCGACGCCCACGAGGCCAAGGAGTACGGCCTCATCGACGACGTCATCACACACGCCGCCGGCATGCCGGGCGGCGGCGGCACCGGGGCCTGAGCCGCTCCCTCGGAGGCGCCGCTCCCCCCGTGACAGGCCCTGAGGGCCGTCACGGCGCCGGACCGGCCCCGGCCCCCCGGACACCTCCGCGCAGCCCAGCCAGCCCCTCAGCCGACCGCCCAGCCCCTTTCCAGGAGACATCGTGAACGACTTCCCCGGCAGCGGCCTCTACGACCTCCCCCGCAGCCTCAACGGCGTGGGAGGTGCCCCCAGGGCCGAGTACACCGGCCCCACGGCCGAGTCCCGCTACGTCATCCCGCGCTTCGTGGAGCGCACCTCCCAGGGCATCCGCGAGTACGACCCGTACGCGAAGCTCTTCGAGGAGCGCGTGATCTTCCTCGGCGTCCAGATCGACGACGCCTCCGCCAACGACGTGATGGCGCAGCTGCTGTGCCTGGAGTCGATGGACCCCGACCGGGACATCTCGGTCTACATCAACAGCCCCGGCGGCTCCTTCACGGCGCTGACGGCCATCTACGACACGATGCAGTTCGTCAAGCCCGACATCCAGACGGTGTGCATGGGCCAGGCGGCCTCCGCCGCCGCGGTGCTGCTGGCCGCCGGCACGCCGGGCAAGCGTATGGCCCTGCCGAACGCGCGCGTGCTGATCCACCAGCCGTACAGTGAGACCGGCCGCGGTCAGGTCTCCGACCTGGAGATCGCCGCCAACGAGATCCTGCGGATGCGCTCGCAGCTGGAGGAGATGCTGGCCAAGCACTCCAGCCAGTCGATCGAGAAGATCCGCGAGGACATCGAGCGCGACAAGATCCTCACGGCCGAGGAGGCGCTGTCGTACGGGCTGATCGACCAGATCATTTCCACCCGGAAGATGAACAACTTGGCCGTCCGCTGACGCGGACACCACACCCGCCCGTCGCTCCTTGGCACGGTCACGTCGAAGTGAACCGTGCCAAGGGGGGCCCGAACGGGGGGCCCGGCAAGGTACCGTCGACATAAGGCAGCACCAGGAGCCGCTGGACCGCAAGGTGTCCAGGCGTCTCCCAGGCGAAGGGGAAGCACACCGTGGCACGCATCGGTGACGGCGGCGATCTGCTCAAGTGCTCGTTCTGCGGCAAGAGCCAGAAGCAGGTCAAGAAGCTCATCGCAGGGCCCGGTGTGTACATCTGCGACGAGTGCATCGATCTCTGCAACGAGATCATCGAGGAGGAGCTCGCGGAGACCAGCGAGGTGCGCTGGGAGGAACTGCCCAAGCCCCGCGAGATCTACGAGTTCCTGGACGGCTACGTCGTCGGCCAGGAGGCCGCGAAGAAGGCCCTGTCCGTCGCGGTGTACAACCACTACAAGCGCGTCCAGGCCGGGGAGAACGGCGGCGGCCAGGGCCGCGAGGACGCCATCGAGCTCGCCAAGTCCAACATCCTGCTGCTCGGCCCCACCGGCTCCGGCAAGACCCTGCTGGCCCAGACCCTGGCCCGGATGCTGAACGTCCCGTTCGCCATCGCCGACGCCACGGCGCTGACCGAGGCCGGCTACGTCGGCGAGGACGTCGAGAACATCCTGCTCAAACTGATCCAGGCGGCCGACTACGACGTCAAGAAGGCCGAGACCGGGATCATCTACATCGACGAGATCGACAAGGTCGCCCGTAAGAGCGAAAACCCGTCGATCACCCGCGATGTCTCCGGCGAGGGCGTCCAGCAGGCCCTGCTGAAGATCCTGGAAGGGACCACGGCCTCGGTTCCGCCCCAGGGCGGCCGCAAGCACCCGCACCAGGAGTTCATCCAGATCG
The DNA here is from genome assembly GCF_040628575.1 of Streptomyces sp. NPDC006393. Taxonomy (NCBI): domain Bacteria; kingdom Bacillati; phylum Actinomycetota; class Actinomycetes; order Kitasatosporales; family Streptomycetaceae; genus Streptomyces; species Streptomyces sp. NPDC006393. The sequence goes on along the minus strand of NZ_JBEXZD010000020.1, from coordinate 39,695 downwards.
ACACGACGAACGTCCTGTTCATCGTGGGCGGCGCGTTCGCGGGCCTGGAGAAGATCATCGAGGGCCGGGCGGGTGCCAAGGGCATCGGCTTCGGCGCGACGATCCGCTCCAAGCGGGAGCTGGAGGCCAAGGACCAGTTCGAGGACGTCATGCCCGAGGACCTGGTCAAGTTCGGCATGATCCCCGAGTTCATCGGCCGCCTCCCCGTGATCACCAGCGTCCACAACCTCGACCGCGAGGCCCTGCTGAAGATCCTGGTCGAGCCGCGCAACGCCCTGGTGAAGCAGTACCAGCGCCTGTTCGAACTCGACGGCGTGGAACTCGACTTCGAGCGCGAGGCCCTGGAGGCCATCGCCGACCAGGCCATCCTCCGCCAGACCGGTGCCCGCGGCCTGCGCGCCATCATGGAGGAGGTCCTCATGTCGGTGATGTACGAGGTGCCGTCCCGCAAGGACGTGGCACGGGTCGTCATCACCGCCGACGTCGTCCACTCCAACGTCAACCCGACCCTGATCCCGAGGGACGCCCGCGGGCGCGGCACGGGCGAGCAGAAGACGGCGTAACCCCCCGAGCAACCGCCCGAACGACACGACGAAGGGGCCCCGGTCGCATGACCGGGGCCCCTTCGTCGCGGTACGCGCCCGGCGTCAGGCCTTCACGCGGACTTCCTTGCGGAACTTGGCGGTGGTGTCGGCGGCGCCCGCCGGGTCGGTGGACTTGCCCGCCAGCATGTCGGCCATGTCCATCGGGATGATCATGCCGAGCGTGCTGTGGTCGCCCCAGATGCAGACCGTCATGTTCATCGACTTCGGCTCCCCGGTGCCGCCGTCGGAGTTGTCGATCTTGGCCTGCTGGCACTTGAGGACCGCGCCGTCGAGGTCGGACGGCGAGTACGCCTTCGGGTCGCCGACCAGGCTGACGTCATCGTCGTCGCCGCCCTTCTTGGTCTCGTCCTTCATGTGGGCGAACATCGCGTCGACCGTCTTCTCGGGGTCGTCGATGGTGCCGTAGACGCCGTTGAACTGGAGCTGCTTCATGGCCAGCGGGTTGCTCTTGTCCCCGGCCTGGTACTGCGCGCTGACGTCCTTGGGGTTGTGCACGCCCCACTTCTCGGCGTCCTTCATGTCGTCGTCCGACATGGTGTCGCTGTCGCTCTTGGCCTTCTTGTACTCGGTCAGCACCGTCGCCGGAGTCGTCAGCTTGTGCGGGCCGTCGTCGGCCACCGAGCCGCTGCCGCCACCGCCGCCGATCAGGAAGTACGCGCCCACCGCGATCGCGGCCACGACCGCCACCGCGCCGATGATCAGACCGGTCTTCTTCTTGCCGCCACCGGGGGCCGGGGGCTGCGGGACGGCGCCGTAGGGCGGCTGCTGGCCGTACGGGGGCTGGGGCTGCTGACCGTAGGGGTTCGGCTGCGGCGGGACGCCCTGCGCGGGCTGCTGGGGGTAGCCGTAGCCCGGCTGCGGAGCCGACGGCTGCTGGGGGTAGCCGTAGCCGGGCTGCGCGGGCGGCGCCTGCGGCGGCTGCTGGCCGTAGGGGCCCGGCTGGCCGTACGGTCCGGGCTGCTGGGGCTGCCCGCCGTACGGGCCCGGCTGGTTGTAGCTCATTACGGGGTTCCCCTCCAGGTGCTTATGTGTTCCTGACATCCTGGCGCAGGCGCGCGGGAGGCAGGGCACCGGGGTGGGGACCGTTACAGAACAAATGCGGTTCGGGACCGCGTCGTGACACCTCTAAACTGGCCCCGTGACCGAGAACGCTCAGCAGCAGCCACCAGCGCCCGACACCGAACTGCCGACCCAGTACGCGCCGGCCGATGTAGAGGGGCCGCTGTACGAGCGCTGGGTAGAGCGCGGTTACTTCGAGGCGGACGAGAAGAGCGACAAGCCGCCGTACACGATCGTCATCCCGCCGCCGAACGTCACCGGCAGCCTGCACCTCGGGCACGCCTTCGAACACACGCTCATCGACGCCCTGACGCGCCGCAAGCGCATGCAGGGGTTCGAGACGCTGTGGCAGCCCGGCATGGACCACGCCGGCATCGCCACGCAGAACGTCGTCGAGCGGGAGCTCGCCAAGGAGGGCAAGTCCCGGCACGACCTCGGCCGTGAGGCCTTCGTCGAGCGCGTCTGGCAGTGGAAGAGCGAGTCCGGCGGGCAGATCTCCGGGCAGATGCGCCGCCTCGGCGACGGCGTCGCCTGGTCCCGCGAGCGCTTCACCATGGACGAGGGGCTCTCGCAGGCCGTCCAGACCATCTTCAAGCGCCTCTACGACGACGAGCTGATCTACCGCGCCGAGCGCATCATCAACTGGTGCCCGCGCTGTCTGACGGCCATCTCGGACATCGAGGTCGAGTACCAGGACGACGACGGCGAGCTCGTCTCCCTGAAGTACGGCGACGGTGACGACAGCGTCGTCGTCGCCACCACCCGCGCCGAGACCATGCTCGGTGACACCGCCGTCGCCGTCCACCCCGACGACGAGCGCTACAAGCACCTGGTCGGCAAGCTCATCAAGCTGCCGCTGACCGACCGCTCCATCCCCGTCGTCGCGGACGAGCACGTTGACCCCGAGTTCGGCACGGGCGCCGTCAAGGTCACCCCGGCCCACGACCCGAACGACTTCGAGATCGGCCAGCGCCACGGCCTGCCGGCCATCGCCGTGATGGACGAGCACGCCGTCATCACCGCGCACGGCCCCTTCCAGGGCCTGGACCGCCTGGAGGCCCGCTCCGCCATCGTCGCCGCGCTGCGCGCCGAGGGCCGGATCGTCGCCGAGAAGCGGCCCTACGTCCACTCCGTCGGCCACTGCTCGCGCTGCAAGACCACCATCGAGCCGCGCCTGTCCATGCAGTGGTGGGTCAAGGTCGGCCCGCTGGCGAAGGCCGCCGGCGACGCGGTCCGCGAGGGCAAGGTCAAGATCCATCCGCAGGAGATGGAGAAGCGCTACTTCGACTGGGTCGACAACCTCCACGACTGGTGCATCTCGCGGCAGTTGTGGTGGGGCCACCGGATTCCGGTCTGGTACGGGCCGAACGGCGAGGTCGTCTGCGTCGGCCCCGACGACGAGGCGCCCACCGGTGAGGGCTGGCACCAGGACACCGACGTCCTCGACACCTGGTTCTCCTCCGGTCTGTGGCCCTTCTCCACGCTGGGCTGGCCGGAACAGACGGACTCGCTCGCGAAGTTCTACCCGAACTCCGTCCTGGTCACCGGCTACGACATCCTCTTCTTCTGGGTCGCCCGGATGATGATGTTCGGCCTGTACGCGATGGACGGCACCCCGCCGTTCCACACCATCGCCCTGCACGGCATGGTCCGCGACCAGTTCGGCAAGAAGATGTCGAAGTCCTTCGGCAACGCGGTCAACCCGCTGGACTGGATGGACAAGTACGGCTCCGACGCCCTGCGGTTCACCCTCGCCCGCGGCGCCAACCCGGGCGTGGACGTCCCGATCGGCGAGGACTGGGTCCAGGGCTCGCGCAACTTCGCCAACAAGATCTGGAACGCCACCCGCTTCGCGCTGATGAACGGCGCGACGGTGGACGGGCCGCTGCCGGACCCGGCGAAGATGTCGTCGACCGACCGCTGGATCCTGTCCCGGCTGAACTCCGTCGTCGCCGAAGTCGACGCCTACTACGACGACTTCCAGTTCGCCAAGCTGTCCGACGCCCTGTTCCACTTCGCGTGGGACGAGGTCTTCGACTGGTACGTCGAGCTGTCCAAGACGACGTTCCAGGCGGGCGGCGAGGCCGCGAAGGTCTCCCAGCGGGTCCTGGGCGAGGTCCTGGACGTCACGCTCAAGCTGCTCCACCCGGTCGTCCCGTTCGTCACCGAGACCCTGTGGACCACGCTCACCGGCGGCGAGTCGGTCGTCATCGCCGAGTGGCCGAAGGACAGTGGTTTCCGCGACGCGGACGCCGAACGGGAGATCGAGACGCTCCAGTCGCTCGTCACCGAGGTCCGCCGCTTCCGGGCCGACCAGGGGTTGCAGCCGGGGCAGCGGGTCCCGGCGCGGCTGGCCCTGGACGGCACGGCGCTCGCGCCGCACGAGGCGGCCATCCGCCAGCTGCTGCGGCTCCAGCCGGAGGGTGAGGGCTTCACCGCCACGGCGACGCTGCCGGTCGCCGGTGTCGAGGTCGCGCTGGACCTGTCCGGGGCGATCGACGTGGCGGCGGAGCGGAAGCGGCTGGCGAAGGACCTGGCCGCCGCGGAGAAGGAGAAGGCGCAGGCCACGGGCAAGCTGGGGAACGAGGCGTTCCTCGCGAAGGCGCCCGACCACGTGGTCGACAAGATCCGTACGCGGCTGGCGAAGGCCGAGGAGGACATCACGCGGATCGCCGCGCAGCTGGAGCGGTTGCCGCAGGCGTAGCGCAGCGTTCGTACGCTGCTGAAGGCCCCGGAGCTGTTGTCGGCTCCGGGGCCTTCGGCTGCGGTGGGGGTGGGGGCGCTTGCCCGCGCGTGCGGGGTGCCGCTGCGCCCACCCGTGCCGCCCTGCGGCACGACTGCCCGCAGCTACAGGGAGGCGGCGCGACTGCCCGCAGCTACGGAGGTATGCGGCCGGTACGTAGACTGGCCCCGTGAGTGAGCTCCCCCCAGACAGCACTGGTCCGTCTGATCCCTTCGAGTCCTTCGACGAGATCATCGCGGCGACGCAGACATCAGCCGCTTCCGCGGCGGGCGACCGGGACCCCGATCTCGCGGTGATCGAGGCAGGCAGCCGCACCCTGCGTACTCAGGGCGGTGCGCCGAGCGTCGAGGTACCCGCCCGTCCCGAGGACCCCGAGGTCGACAAAGCGCTGCGCGAGGTCGAGGCGGATCTGGCGACCCGCTGGGGCGAGACCAAGCTGGAGCCCTCGGTCACCAGGATCGCGGCGCTGATGGACGTGCTGGGCGAGCCGCAGCGGTCGTACCCGTCGATCCACATCACGGGCACCAACGGCAAGACCTCCACCGCCCGCATGATCGAGGCCCTGCTCGGCGCCTTCGAGCTGCGCACCGGCCGGTACACCTCGCCGCACGTGCAGTCGATCACCGAGCGCATCAGCCTGGACGGCGCCCCGATCTCCGCCGAGCGGTTCATCGAGACGTACCACGACATCAAGCCGTACGTGGAGATGGTCGACGCCTCCCAGGAGTACCGGCTGTCCTTCTTCGAGGTGCTGACCGGCATGGCCTACGCGGCCTTCGCGGACGCACCGGTGGACGTCGCGGTCGTCGAGGTGGGGATGGGCGGCACCTGGGACGCCACCAATGTGATCGACGCGGATGTCGCCGTGGTCACCCCCATCGCGCTCGACCACACCGACCGGCTGGGCGGCACTCCGGGCGAGATCGCCGGGGAGAAGTCCGGCGTCATCAAGCAGGACGCCACGGTGATCATGGCGCAGCAGCCGGTGGACGCCGCGCAGGTGCTGCTGAAGAAGGCCGTGGAGGTGGACGCGACCGTGGCCCGGGAGGGCCTGGAGTTCGGTGTCGTCGACCGGCAGGTGGCCGTGGGCGGGCAGATGCTGACCCTGCGTGGTCTGGGCGGCGAGTACACGGAGGTGTATCTGCCGCTGCACGGCGCGCACCAGGCGCACAACGCGGCCGTGGCGCTCGCCGCCGTGGAGGCCTTCTTCGGGGTGGGCGCGCAGCGCGCGGAGCCGCTGGACGTCGAGACGGTCCGCAGGGCGTTCGCGTCCGTCACCTCGCCGGGCCGGCTCGAGGTGGTGCGGCGCTCGCCGACCGTCGTGCTGGACGCCGCGCACAATCCGGCGGGCGCCCAGGTCACCGCGGAGGCGGTCCGGGAGGCGTTCGACTTCAGCCGGCTGATCGGTGTGGTCGGGGCCAGCGGCGACAAGAACGTGCGCGGGCTGCTGGAGGCCTTCGAGCCGATCTTCGCGGAGGTCGTGGTCACCCAGAACTCCAGCCACCGCGCGATGGACGCCGACGAGCTGGCCGGGATCGCCGTCGAGGTGTTCGGTGAGGAGCGGGTCCAGGTGGAACCGCGGCTGCCGGACGCCCTGGAGGCGGCGATCACGCTCGCCGAGGAGGAGGGCGAGTTCGCCGGCGGCGGTGTGCTGGTCACCGGTTCCGTGATCACGGTCGGTGAGGCCCGGCTGCTTCTGGGGAAGGGCTGACATCTCGTGCGTACGCTGTGTTCCTCGACGCTGATCGGTGAGTTCTTCGTCATCGGGTTCGCCGCGCTGGTCGCGATGAAGGACCCGGGTCTTTCGATGGCGAGCGTGTGGACGGTCAGCGGCATCGCGATGGCGCTGTGTGTGCTGCTGTGCGGTGTGGTGACCCGGCCCGCCGGGGTGGCGCTGGGCTGGGCGCTGCAGATCGCGCTGGTCGTGTCCGGTGTCGTGGTGCCGACGATGTACTTCCTGGGCGCGGTGTTCGCCGGGCTGTGGTGGGCGTCCGTGCATTTCGGGCGGAAGATCGACGTGGCGAAGGCGAGATTCGCGGAGCGGTCCGCCCAGGCGAGCCCCGGCCCCTCCTCCCCTGACGCTGCGTGACCGCCGCCCTGTACTCTTCGTTCACCGCACATCTGTAGGAGAAGGAGTCCCCCCGTGACCCAGCGCACCCTCGTCCTCCTCAAGCCCGACGCCGTCCGTCGTGGCCTGACCGGCGAGATCATCAGCCGTATCGAGCGCAAGGCCGGCTGGCAGATCACCGCGCTGGAGCTGCGCACCCTGGACACCGACACGCTGGAGCAGCACTACGGTGAGCACAAGGGCAAGCCCTTCTACGAGCCGCTGGTGGCGTTCATGTCCTCCGGTCCGGTCGTGGCCATGATCGTCGAGGGCGAGCGGGTGATCGAGGGCGTGCGCGCCCTGGCCGGTCCGACCGACCCGATCGCCGCGGCTCCCGGCTCCATCCGCGGGGACTACGGCGTGATCGTCCGGGAGAACCTCATCCACGCCTCCGACTCCGAGGAGTCCGCCGAGCGCGAGGTGAAGATCTTCTTTCCCGGCCGGGGCTGACGTCCGTATCTTCTGACGTACCGTCAGGCTTTACCCGGGCCTGACCTGGGCGGCCGTGAAAAGCGGCCGCCCCGCGGCATATGCGATGCCGATCGGGGGAACGCGTGCCTCCGATGGGCCGTCTCCACAAGCGAGGCGGTACGCCATCTGCTGACAATGGCGAAGACCCTCGCGCAGTGTTCGTGCAGGCGCGTTTACGATGGAAGCCTTCACGTCACAGCACCCACCTCGCCGTACCTGAAATGCCCTCAAAGCACCCAGGGAAGGCCAGACGAATCCTGATGGGGAACTCAATGTCGTTCATCGGCCGTGACATGGCTGTCGACCTCGGGACCGCCAACACGCTGGTGTACGTCAGGGGTCGCGGGATCGTACTCAACGAGCCGTCCGTCGTCGCGATCAACACGAACACCGGTGGCATCCTCGCGGTCGGCGCCGAGGCGAAGAAGATGATCGGGCGCACGCCCGGGAACATCGTGGCCGTGCGCCCTCTCAAGGACGGCGTCATCGCCGACTTCGAGATCACCGAGCGGATGCTGCGCTACTTCATCCTGAAGATCCACAAGCGCCGCTATCTGGCGCGTCCGCGCGTCGTGGTCTGCGTGCCCTCCGGCATCACCGGCGTCGAGCGCCGCGCCGTCATCGAGGCCTCCTCCCAGGCCGGCGCCCGCCAGGTGCACATCATCGAGGAGCCCATGGCCGCGGCCATCGGTTCCGGCCTGCCGGTCCACGAGGCCACGGGCAACATGGTGGTGGACATCGGCGGCGGCACCACGGAGGTCGCGGTCATCTCGCTCGGCGGCATCGTCACGGCCCAGTCCATCCGCGTCGCGGGCGACGAACTGGACAACGCGATCATCCAGCACGTCAAGAAGGAGTACAGCCTTCTGCTGGGTGAGCGCACGGCCGAGCAGATCAAGATCACGATCGGTTCGGCGTACGACCTGGACTCCGACGAGCACACCGAGATCCGCGGCCGGGACCTGGTCTCCGGGCTGCCCAAGACCGTCGTCATCTCGGCCGCCGAGGTCCGCAAGGCGATCGAGGAACCGGTCAACGCGATCGTCGACGCGGTCAAGACGACCCTCGACAAGTGTCCGCCGGAGCTGTCCGGCGACATCATGGACCGGGGCATCGTGCTGACCGGCGGCGGGGCGCTGCTGCGCGGCCTGGACGAGCGGCTGCGCCGCGAGACCGGCATGCCGATCCACATCGCCGAGGACCCGCTGGACAGCGTGGCGCTCGGCTCCGGCAAATGCGTCGAGGAGTTCGAGGCGCTCCAGCAGGTCCTGGACGCCCAGCCGCGCAGATGACACAACTCTTCGATTCCGCCGTACGAGCAGTTCTCCTCTCGTGCGGCGGATCGTTGATATAGAGGCATAAGCTCCCACAAATGGGCCCCTTGGGACCGCGCTCAGGGTCAGCGCTTCTCGGGGGCCACCCAATTTCCGACGAGGAAGGGCACGGCCGCCGCACGTGAGGGACACGAAAGAGAGCCGGCTGCTCCTGGTGCTGCTGATCGCCGTCGCGTTCGCGCTGATCACGGTGGACATCCGCGGTGGGGAGAACTCCCCGGTGGACGGCGCCCGGCAGGCCGCCGCCGCCGTCTTCGGCCCGATCGAGAACGGCGTGTCGGGCGCGGTGAACCCGGTCGGCGACGCCGTCTCCGCGGTCCGTGACTCCGGCGAGCGCCACGACCGGCTCGCCGCCCTGGAGAAGGAGAACGCCGCTCTCAAGGCCAAGCTCGGCAGCGACGACCGCAACCGCAGCCGTCTGGACCAGCTGAACCGCATGCTGAAGCTGGCCGGCCAGGGCCAGTACGGCATCAAGGGCGCCCAGGTCATCGCCATAGGAGCCGCGCAGGGCTTCTCCTGGACCATCACCATCGACGCGGGCGCGCGCGACGGCATCAAGCGCGACATGACCGTCCTGAACGCCGACGGCCTGGTCGGCCGGGTCACCACCGTCGGCCCGGACTCCTCCACCGTGCTGCTCGCCAACGACCCCGACTTCACCGTCGGCACCCGGATGGAGGGCAGCGACGAACTCGGCTTCGCCTCCGGCCAGGGCGACCGCCCGCTGCGCGTGCAGCTCCTCAACGGCAAGGCGGAGGTGAAGAAGGGCGACCGTCTCGTCACCTTCGGCTCCCAGGGCGACAAGCCCTTCGTGCCGGGCGTCCCGGTCGGCGTCGTCTCCCGCGTCGACCCCTCGGGCGGCGACCTGACCCGCACCATCTACGTCACGCCCTACGTCGGCTTCACCAAGCTCGACGTCGTCGGTGTCGTCGTCCAGGGCCCGAAGAAGGACCCGCGTGACGAGGTGCTGCCGCCCAAGCCCAAGCCGACCCCGACGCCCACCGTGACGGTGACGGTCACCCCGTCCGCCGACGCGAACGCCACCGACGGGCCCGACGCGCAGTCCACCGGCGACGCGCAGCCCACCGACGACCAGCTGCCGTAGGAGCGAGAAGTCCCCATGCGCCTCAACCGGATTCTGCTCTCCACCGCGCTGGTCGTCGTGGCCCTGGTGATCCAGGTGAGCGTCCTGTCCCGGCTGCACCTGCCGGGCGCCGTCCCCGACCTGCTGCTGCTCACCGTCCTCGGCCTGGCCATGGTCTACGGGCACGTCGGCGGCGCCCTCGTCGGCTTCGGCGCCGGACTGCTCGCCGACCTCGCCCCGCCCGCCGACCACGCCGCCGGCCGCTACGCCCTGGTGCTGTGCGTCATCGGCTATCTCGCCGGGCTCATCAAACCCGAGACCGGACAGGTCAAGTCGGCCTCCGGCCCGATGGCCGTGGTGGTCGCCGCCGCCCTCGGCTCGACGCTGCTGTACGCCGGTGTCGGCGCTCTCGTCGGCGACACCGCCGCCCGCCATGTCGGCCTGCCCGGCCTGCTGATCAGCGCCGCCGTCTACGACCTGCTGCTCGCCCCGTTCGTCGTCCCCGGCATCATGGCGCTGGCCCGGCGCTCGGAGCACGACCCGCTCTCCGAGACCTCGGCCGCCAAGCAGGCGACCGACATCTCCTCCGGCTGGCTCTCCTCCGGCACCGGGCTGCGCATCGGCGGCCAGCGCGGCGCGCTCGGCGGCCTCAAGACCAGAGCCCGCGCCCGCAGCACCCGGGTCGGCCGCATCAAGGGGGTCAAGCGACTGTGACGGCACGGCAGTTGACCGCCCCCGGCGTTCACAGCTTCATGGGATACGACTCGTACCGGCCGTACCGGCGCGACACGGACCAGTACAACTCCCGTCACAACCACGCATACCGGCACGGCTCGTTCGCGCGCTGAGAGGGGGAGGCAGCACCAGTGACCAACATTCCCGAGACCGGCAGGACCCCACGGGTCCAGACCCGGCTCGTCGTCATCCAGATCCTCGTCCTCTCCCTGCTCGGCACCCTCGGCGGCCGGCTGTGGTACCTGCAGATCCGTGAGGGCGCCCAGTACCAGAAGGAGGCGTCCGGCAACCACGTCCAGCAGGTCGTCCAGCCCGCCGTGCGCGGCTCCATCCTGGACGCGCGCGGTGTGCCGCTCGCCGACAACGAGACCCGCCTGGTGGTCTCCGCCTCCCGTACCGACCTGCTCAAGCAGAAGGACGACGGCAAGGCGGTCCTCACCAAGCTCGCCGGCGTCCTCGGCATGAGCCCGCAGGAGGTCATGCAGAAGGTCCGGCTGTGCGACGCCAAGACCCCGCAGCCCTGCTGGAACGGTTCGCCCTACCAGCCCATCCCGATCACCGACGAGGCCACCCCCAAGCAGGCCCTCCAGATCCGGGAACGCTCCGAGGACTTCCCCGGCATCACCGCCGAACCCGAGGCCGTGCGCAGCTACCCCGGCCCCGGCAAGTCCAACACCGCGCAGGTGCTCGGCTACCTCTCGCCGGTCACCGACGACGAGGTCCAGAAGGCCAAGGACACCGCCTCGCCCTATCTGCGCTCCGACATGGTCGGCCGCTCCGGCCTGGAGCGCCAGTACGACCAGGCGCTGCGCGGCAAGGCCGGCGTGACCCGCTACGAGGTCGACAACCTCGGCCGGGTCATCGGCAAGGCCAAGTCGGACGCGGCCGAGCCCGGTTCGAACCTGGTCACCAGCATCGACGCCCGGGTCCAGCGGGTCGCCGAGTACGAGCTGGACAAGGCGATGAAGGCCGCCCGCCAGCAGTACGACAAGATCACCGGCACCAACTACAAGGCGGACTCCGGCGCCGTCGTCGTGATGGAGGCCAAGACCGGCCGGATCGTGGCCATGGCGTCCGCGCCGACGTACGACCCGAACGTCTGGGTCGGCGGCATCTCCGCCAAGGACTACAAGGCGCTCACCGGCAAGAACTCCGACTACCCGCTGCTCAACCGCGCCACCCAGGGCCAGTCCGCGCCCGGTTCGACCTTCAAGGTCGTCTCCACCGCCGCCGCGGTCCAGGCCGGCTACGACTTCAACGGCAACTACCCCTGCACCAGCTCCTACTCCGTCGGCGGCCAGGTCTTCAAGAACTTCGAGGGCGAGAACTTCGGCCCCATCTCCCTCGGCAAGGCCCTCGAGGTCTCCTGCGACACCGTCTTCTACGGCCTCGCCGACAGCGAGTGGAAGAGGGACGGCGGCATCAACCCCAAGAAGGGCCAGCCCAAGGACTGGTTCTTCAAGACCGCCCACCAGTTCGGCCTCGGCAAGAAGACCGGCATCGACCTGCCCAACGAGGTCACCGGCCGCGTCCCCGACCGCCAGTGGAAGCAGGACTACTGGAAGGCCAACAAGGACACCTGGTGCAAGTCCGGCAAGAAGAACGGCACCTACGTCGAGAAGATCTTTTACGAGAACTGCCTCGAGGGCAACAAGATGCGCGAGGGTGACGAGATCAACTACTCCATCGGGCAGGGCGACACCCTCCTCACCCCGATCCAGGAGGCCGTCATCTACGGCGCCATCTCCAACGGCGGCACCATGTACACCCCGACCATCGGCAAGGCGATCGTCAGCGCCGACGGCAAGCACGTCACCGACATCAAGCCCCGGTCGCACGGCAAGCTGCCGATCACCAAGGCGACCCGCGACATGATGGACGAGGCCCTCGCCGCCGTCACCACCCGCGGTACCGCCGCCTGGAAGTTCAACGGCTGGCCGCAGAACAAGATCCCGCTGCACGCCAAGACCGGTACGGCCGAGGTCTACGGCAAGCAGACCACGTCCTGGCTGGCCACCTACAGCAAGGACTACTCGGTCATCATGACCATCTCCCAGGCCGGTACCGGCTCGGGCGCCTCCGGTGAGGCGGTGCGCAACATCTACAGCGCCATGTACGGCGTCCAGGCCGACGGCTCCATCGACAACAAGAAGGCACTGCTGCCCACCCCGGAGAAGAGCCTGCCGAAGATCCAGCCGGACGGCACCATCGCCGCCCCGAAGATCCCCGGCGACCCGGCCAAGGACCAGGAGAAGATCGCCAAGGAGGTCGCCCAGCAGGGCGGCACCACCGGTCCCGACGACCAGCAGACGCCCGCGACCTCACCGTCCCCGACGGACAACCGCGACACCCGCAGGCGCCCGCGCGGCCGGAGAGGCCGGAGGAGGACCGCATGACCGGCGCCAACAACTTCTCCGTCTCCGGATACGGACCGCAGCGAGCCGGCTGGACGCGCCTGTTCGCGCGCGACTCGGTGGCCCGCCGGCTCGACTGGCCGATGCTGCTGGCCGCGCTCGCGCTGTCCACGATCGGCACCGCACTGGTCTTCTCCGCGACCCGCAACCGCACCGAGATCAACCAGGGCGACCCGCACTACTTCCTGGTCCGGCAGCTGATGAACATCGGCATCGGGCTCGCCCTGATGGTCGGCACCATCTGGCTCGGCCACCGCGCCCTGCGCAACGCCGTGCCGATCCTCTACGGCGCCTCGGTCTTCGGCATCCTGCTGGTGCTCACCCCGCTCGGCGCCACCATCAACGGCAGCCGCAACTGGATCGTCCTCGGCGGCGGCTTCTCCCTCCAGCCCTCGGAGTTCGTGAAGATCACGATCATCCTGGGGATGGCCATGATGCTCGCGGCCCGGGTCGACGCCGGCGACCGGGCGTACCCCGACCACCGCACGGTGCTCCAGTCCCTGGGCCTGGCCGCCGTACCCATCCTGATCGTGCTGCTCATGCCCGACCTCGGCACGGTCCTGGTCCTGGTCACCATCATCCTCGGTGTGCTGCTCGCCTCCGGTGCCTCCAACCGGTGGGTCTTCGGCCTGCTCATCGCGGGCACCGTCGGCTGCATCGCCATCTGGCAGCTGCACATCCTGGACGAGTACCAGATCAACCGGTTCGCGGCCTTCGCCAACCCCAGCCTCGACCCGGCCGGTGTCGGCTACAACACCAACCAGGCCCGGATCGCCATCGGCTCCGGCGGCCTGACCGGCGCGGGCCTCTTCCACGGCTCCCAGACCACCGGGCAGTTCGTCCCGGAACAGCAGACCGACTTCGTCTTCACGGTCGCGGGCGAGGAACTGGGCTTCGCCGGGGCGGGCCTGATCATCCTGCTCCTGGGGGTCGTGCTGTGGCGGGCCTGCCGCATCGCCCGCGAGACCACCGAGCTGTACGGCACCGTCGTCGCCGCCGGGATCGTCGCCTGGTTCGCCTTCCAGGCCTTCGAGAACATCGGCATGACCCTGGGCATCATGCCGGTCACCGGCCTGCCCCTGCCGTTCGTCTCCTACGGCGGCTCGTCGATGTTCGCGGTCTGGGTGGCGGTCGGCCTGTTGCAGTCGATCCAGGTGCAGCGGCCGATGTCGGCCTGAGGTCTTCGAAGGGGAGTCCTTCGAAGACCGAGCCGGATCGGGGGGGCGCCCCGGGGCCCCGGGGCGCCTACATTCGGTTCATGGCGGCCACCAAGCGCGAGATCGAGCGGAAGTACGAGCCGGTGCGGCCGGGCGAGCCGGGTGGGTCCAGAGGGCCGGGAGGGCCTGAAGGGCCTGGAGGTGCTGGCGGTGCTGGCGGTGCGGAAGGCCCGGGCGGTGCTGGAGGTCCCGGCGGTGCTGGACGTCCAGAGGCGGCCGGCCTGCCCGACCTGACCGGCCTCGGCCCGGTCGCGGCCGTCGTCGACAGGGGCGTCGCCGTACTGGACGCCGTCTACTACGACACCTCCGACGAACGCCTCTCCACCGCCGGACTCACCCTGCGCCGGCGCACCGGCGGCACCGACGCGGGCTGGCACCTCAAGCTCCCGGTCGCCCCCGGCGTACGCGACGAGATCCAGGCCCCGCTCTCCGACACCGTGCCGCCCGACCTCGCCGGGCTCGTCCGCTCCCGCGTCCGCGACAGCGAGCTGCGGCCCCTGGTCCGCCTCCGCTCCGAGCGCGCCGTCAGACACCTCGTCGACGACGGCGGCACGCTGCTCGCCGAGGTGAGCGTCGACGCCGTGCACGCCGAGCGGCTGACCGGCGACGGCGGCACCGCCCGCTGGACCGAGATCGAGGTCGAACTGGCCGACGGAGGCGAGCCGGCACTCCTGGACAAGGTGGACAAACGGTTCTGTATGGCCGGTCTGCGGCCCTCTGCGGCCCCCTCGAAACTGGCCCGCGCCCTCGCCGAGACCGCCCCGCCGGACCACCCCCGGCCGACCGCCGAACCCGCTCCCGTCACGGCCGGCGACCACGTCCTGGCCCATCTGCGCGCCCAGCGGGACGCCCTCGTCGCCCTCGACCCGGCCGTCCGCCGGGACGTCGAGGACTCCGTGCACCGCATGCGCGTCACCACCCGCAGGCTGCGCGGCGCCCTGCGCAGCTACGGCCGGGTCCTGGACCGCGCCGCCACCGACCCGCTCGGTGCGGAACTGAAGTGGCTCGGCGGCGAACTCGGTCTCGACCGCGACCAGGAGGTCCTCACCGAACGCCTCACCGCCGCCCTGGACGCCCTGCCCGCCGAACTGGTCACCGGCCCCGTCCGCGCCCGGCTGCGCTCCTGGTCCGAGGAGCGCCGCGGCGGCTCCCGCCGCCGGCTCCTCGACGTCCTCGACGGCGACCGCCACCTGCGGCTGCTCGACGCGCTGGACGCTCTCCTGGCCGGCCCGCCGCTGCGAGCGCCCGCCTCGGCAGAGGCGGCTGAGGTGCTCGCCCGGGCCGTGCGCAAGGACTTCGCGAAGCTGGCCACCCGGCTCGAACACGCCCTCGCCCTGCCGTCCGGCACCGACCGGGACGTCGCCCTGCACCAGGCCCGCAAGCAGGCCAAACGGACCCGGTACGCCGCCGAGGCCGCCGTGCCCGCCCTCGGCGAGGCGGCGACCGGGGTGGCGCGGGCCGCGAAGACCCTCCAGGGCCTGCTCGGCGACCACCAGGACAGCGTCATGACCCGCGAGGCCCTGCGCGACCTCGCCGCACGGGCTCAGCAGGCGGGGGAGAGCTCGTTCACCTACGGGGTGCTGTACGGGCGGGAGGAGCGGCACGCGGCCGGGCTGGAGACGGAGCTGCCCGGGGTGTGGGCCGGCCTGCGGCCGTACGGGTCAGCGCTGCGACCGGGTTAGGCTTGATGGTCACACTCCCCCAGCCGTCGGCCGGGGGGACCCCCAGTCAGCTCACGAAGGTAATCCCCGCGATGTCTGTCGAGTCGGTCTTCCCACAGCTCGAGGCCCTGCTGCCGCATGTGCAGAAGCCGATCCAGTACGTGGGCGGCGAGCTCAACTCCACCGTCAAGTCCTGGGACGGCTGTGACGTCCGCTGGGCGCTCATGTACCCGGACGCGTACGAGGTCGGCCTGCCCAACCAGGGCGTGCAGATCCTCTACGAGGTGCTCAACGAACAGGACGGCGTCCTCGCCGAGCGCACCTACAGCGTGTGGCCCGACCTGGAGGCCCTGATGCGGGAGCACGGCGTCCCGCAGTTCACGGTGGACTCCCACCGCCCGGTGAAGGCCTTCGACGTGTTCGGCCTGTCCTTCTCCACCGAGCTGGGCTACACCAACATGCTCACCGCGCTGGACCTCGCGGGCATTCCCCTCCAGGCCAAGGACCGCTCGCTCGACGACCCGATCGTGGTGGCCGGCGGCCACGCGGCCTTCAACCCGGAGCCGATCGCCGACTTCATCGACTGCGCGGTCATCGGCGACGGCGAGCAGGCGGTGCTCGAGGTCACCGGGATCGTCCGCGCCTGGAAGGCCGAGGGCCGCCCCGGCGGCCGGGAGGAGATCCTCTTCCGTCTGGCGAAGACGGGCGGGGTGTACGTCCCCGGCTTCTACGACGTCGAGTACCTGCCCGACGGCCGTATCGCCCGCGTCGTCCCCAACAAGTCCGGCGTGCCCTGGCGCGTGTCCAAGCACACGGTGATGGACCTGGACGAGTGGCCGTACCCCAAGCAGCCGCTCGTGCCGCTCGCCGAGACGGTGCACGAGCGCATGTCGGTGGAGATCTTCCGCGGCTGCACCCGCGGCTGCCGCTTCTGCCAGGCCGGCATGATCACCCGCCCGGTGCGCGAGCGCTCCATCACGGGCATCGGCGAGATGGTCGACAAGGGTCTGAAGGCGACGGGCTTCGAGGAGGTCGGCCTCCTCTCCCTGTCCTCGGCGGACCACTCGGAGATCGGCGACATCGCGAAGGGCCTGGCGGACAGGTACGAGGACGACAAGATCGGCCTCTCCCTCCCGTCCACCCGCGTGGACGCCTTCAACATCGACCTGGCCAACGAGCTGACCCGCAACGGCCGCCGCTCGGGCCTGACCTTCGCCCCGGAGGGCGGCTCGGAGCGCATCCGCAAGGTCATCAACAAGATGGTCTCGGAGGACGACCTGATCCGCACCGTCGCCACGGCGTACGGCAACGGCTGGCGCCAGGTGAAGCTGTACTTCATGTGCGGCCTGCCGACGGAGACGGACGACGACGTGCTCCAGATCGCCGACATGGCGACGCACGTCATCCAGAAGGGCCGCGAGGTCTCGGGCTCGAACGACATCCGCTGCACGGTCTCCATCGGCGGCTTCGTCCCCAAGCCCCACACGCCGTTCCAGTGGGCGCCCCAGCTCTCCGCCGAGGAGACGGACACCCGCCTGGCCAAGCTCCGCGACAAGATCCGCGGCGACAAGAAGTACGGCCGCTCGATCGGCTTCCGCTACCACGACGGCAAGCCGGGCATCGTCGAGGGCCTGCTCTCGCGCGGCGACCGCCGCATCGGCGCGGTCATCCGCGCGGTCTACGAGGACGGCGGCCGCTTCGACGGCTGGCGCGAGCACTTCTCCTACGACCGCTGGATGGCGTGCGCCGACAAGGCCCTGGCCCCCTACGGCGTCGACGTCGACTGGTACACCACCCGCGAGCGCTCCTACGAGGAGGTCCTGCCCTGGGACCACCTGGACTCCGGCCTGGACAAGGACTGGCTCTGGGAGGACTGGCAGGACGCCCTCGACGAGACCGAGGTCGAGGACTGCCGCTGGACGCCCTGCTTCGACTGCGGGGTGTGCCCGGCCATGGACACGTCCATCCAGATCGGCCCCACCGGCAAGAAGCTCCTGCCGCTGACGGTCAAGAAGTAGGCCCCGGCCGGCCGGGACGGGGGAGCGTCTGGAGGGCCGGTGCGGTGTGCCGCCCGGCGGGCGGCACAGCGGTCAGGTGCCGCCCAGCAGGCGTTGCATGGCGGCGAGGTCCTCGTCGACGATCTCGCGGCGGGCGCGCGGTCCGCACGCGCGCAGCAGGCGGGCGAAGTCGGCCGCGGCCGCCATGATCCGCTCACCCAGGGCCGATCCCGTCTGGGTGCCGAAGTCGCTGGTGGCGGCGTAGACGGGCCGGGGGGAGACGATCGCGTGCAGGTACGAGAACATCGGCCGCAGCGCGTGTTCCAGCACCAGGGAGTGCCGCTCGGTGCCGCCGGTCGCGCCGATCAGGACGGGCATGTCCGACAGGGTCTGTTCCGGCATCACGTCGAAGAAGGACTTGAACAGCCCGCTGAAGGAGGCGTTGAAGGCGGGCGTGACGGCGATGACCCCGTCCGCCTCGGCGACCTTCGCGAACGCCGACTCCAGCGCCTCCCCGGTGAACCCGGTCAGCATCGTGTCCATGATCGGGTGCGCGAGGGGACGCAGCTCCACGAAGGCCGATTCCACCGGTTCGCCGAGTTCCTCGAGTTCCCGGGTCACGGCGGCCGCGAGCCGGTCCGCGAGGAGCCGCGTCGAGGACGGCTCGCGGAGCCCGCCGGTGATGATCGTGATCTTCATGGAGTCTCCGGTTTCTCGTCGCTGTCACCGGTGGACCGTTCCGCCTCGGCACGGTCGCGCTCGCGCAGCAGCGATCGGTGCGTCGGGGCGGCCGGGACGTCGGCCGGTCTGCCGACGGCGAACTCCTTGCGCAGCACCGGCACCACCTCTTCGCCGAGCAGGTCGAGTTGCTCCAGCACCGTCTTCAGCGGCAGGCCCGCGTGGTCCATGAGGAACAACTGGCGCTGGTAGTCGCCGGCGTACTCGCGGAAGCCGAGCGTCTTCTCGATGACCTGCGCCGGTGAGCCGACCGTCAGCGGGGTCAGCTCCGTGAACTCCTCCAGCGAGGGGCCGTGTCCGTAGACGGGCGCGTTGTCGAAGTAGGGGCGGAACTCGTCGACGGCGTCCTGGCTGTTGGGGCGCATGAACACCTGGCCGCCGAGACCGACGATCGCCTGCCGCGGGGTGCCGTGGCCGTAGTGGGCGAAACGCCGGCGGTACAGGCTCACCAGCTGCCGCGTGTGGGAGGCGGGCCAGAAGATGTGGTTGGCGAAGAACCCGTCCCCGTAGTAGGCGGCCAGCTCCGCCACCTCGGGCGTGCGGATGGAGGCGTGCCACACGAAGGGCGGCACGTCGTCCAGGGGGCGCGGCGCGAGCGTGAAGCCCTGCAACGCGCTGCGCAGCTTGCCCTCCCAGTCGACGACCTCCTCGCGCCACAGCCGGCGCAGCAGTCCGTAGTGCTCGACGGTCAGCGGCAGGGCGTCGCGGATGTCCTGCCCGAACCAGGGGTAGACCGGGCCGGTGTTGCCGCGTCCGAGCATGATGTCCGTACGCCCGCCGGACAGGTGCTGGAGCACGCTGAAGTCCTCGGCGATCTTGACCGGGTCGTTGGTGGTGATCAGCGTGGTCGAGGTGGACAGGATGATCCGCCGGGTCTGGGCGGCGATGTAGGCGAGCAGGGTGGTCGGCGAGGACGGCACGAAGGGCGGGTTGTGGTGCTCGCCGGTGGCGAAGACGTCCAGGCCGGCCTCCTCGGCCTTGCGCGCGATGGCGACGGTGGCCTGGATGCGTTCCGCCTCGGTGGGCGTACGGCCCGTCGTGGGGTCGGTGGTGACGTCACCGACGGTGAAGATGCCGAACTGCATCCCGCTCGCTTCGGACGGCCGCCCACTGGTCGTGTCGTACGGCTCCGTGCCGGTCGTGTCGTACGGCTCCGTGCCGGTCGCTTCGGACGACGCCATGCTGGGTTCCTCCTGGCCTCCCTCGCCGGGGCGGTCCCATCGACCTGGTGCGGTCGGTGCCGCGCGACGGGCCGTCGTCGCCTCGCTCACCGGGGAGTTCGTGCCGGCGGGTCCCGGTGCGGTCGTCGCCGCACCGCTTGGGCGGGGTAGGCCCGGCCACTGGGCAGAGTCTCGGACCGAGGGCATGCCCCGGTCCACCTCGTCATCGTGTCACGCCGGGGGCGATCCGGCAGAACGTGCCGCCGCCGGCCGGCGTGGGAAAATGGGGCGGGATCGCACTCCCCTCGACACGCTGGGAGGCTCCCGTGAGCGAACGTCTCGACGCCTGGCCGGAGCTCGACCACGCGGAACTGGCGCCCATGGTCGACTACGTGAACCGCATCGTGCAGGTCGCGGGCAAGTACACCCTGGACGATCCCTTCGAAACGGGCTGGGGCAACATCGTTCTCGACGTCACGCCCCGGGGGCTGGGCACACCGACGTTCCGGCACCAGGACGTGACCTTCACCGTCCACTACCGGCTGCTCGACGGTGACGTCGTCATCGAGACGGACCGGGACGAGCGCAGGGTGCCGTTGTCCGGCGAGTCGGTCGCCTCGTTCTACCGGACGTTCTGCGAGGCCGCCGCCGAACTGGGCATCCACCGGCCCCGCACGTCGCTGATCTGCGAGATCCCGGGCGCCCCGGCGACCTTCGAGGACGATCACGCCGAACGCTCGTGGGACCCGCACGCCGCCCGGCTGATGTGGCGGGCCGAGAACCTCGCCGCCGGGGGACTGGAGTCCTGGCAGGCGCCCTTCCTGGGCCACCGTCCCCGGGTCGGTGTGATGTGGGGCGGGTTCGACCTGTCCGCCACACGGCACCGGGCACAGCCCACCACTCCGCCGCGCAACGCGCCGACGTTCATGCAGAACGCCCAGCTCAACGCGTATGTCTCGGTGGGCTTCTCGTTCAAGAACCTTCCCGACAGGCCGAGCATCGGCATGTACGCCTACATCTGGCCGCAGCCGGACGGTCTGGAGGGCCGGTCCTGGGGCGTGGAGGGCGCGACCTGGAACGCGGACGCCGGTCTGGTGCTGCTGCCGTGGGAGGTGCTGCGGCGGACCAAGGACCCCCATGAGGCGATCGTGGCCTTCGGGGACGCCGTCTACCAGGCGGCGGTCGAGACGGCGGGCTGGCCCGCCGACCTCGTCGGCCCGCGCGTCGACGGCTGGTACGCGAGCCGCACACCGGCCTCGGCCCTCCAGCGGCTGCACGGCTGAACGACCGGCCTGCCGGGGTCCGTCGGGGGACGGTCCGGCGTGCCTCGGCCGTCTCCCGGAACCCGGCAGGGGCCCAACGGATGAATCTGTCGAACACGTTCTGTTTCCCTGCGCGATGTTCATGATCGTCGTGATGGCATCCGCGTGACGTCATCCGCCCTCCGCGCCCGCTGGGCCTGCGGTGCGGATCCGGCGTGCCGACTCACGGAAACAGGAACGACACCATGCTTATTCGCAGACTGGCGTGCTCCCTGGGCAGCTTCACGGTGGCCCTCGGAATCGCCGTCGCCCTGCCCGCGACCGCCGAGGCGGCCTCTGCCGCTCGCCAGGAACCGGCACTGACCATCACCAAGAACACGACCACGCCGAGCCCCTTGGAGCCCGGCCAGACCGTGACGTACACCCTCACGGTCGAGAACCAGGGCTCCGCGAGCACCACGACGACGGTGGCCGTCGCAGACGATCCCGACAACGGACTGACCGTCACCGACATGCAGGGCACCGGCTGGACCTGCTCGGCGGCCAACTGCTCCCGTACGGACTCCCTGCCGCCGGGTGGCGTGTACCCGGACATCACCGTCACCGCGGTCGTGCCCACGATCCCGGTGAGTGAGGTGTGCAACCACGCCAGGGTGCAATGGGGGCCCGGCAACGCGATCTCGGGCGCCACCCTCTGCCTCCCGGTCTCCCAGCCGCCCGCCCAGCTGTCCATCAGCAAGACCCACTCGGGCACCTTCACCCAGGGCAGCACCGGTACCTACGCCCTCACCGTCTCCAACGCCTCGGCCGCCGGGACGACCAACGGCACGGTGACCGTGACGGACAGCCTGCCGACGGGTGTCACCTACGACAGCGCCTCCTCCGGCGGCTCCGGCTGGACGTGCGGCGAGTCCGCGGGAACCGTCACCTGCACCCGCAGTGACCCGCTGGCGCCGGGCGACAGCTACCCGCCGATCACCCTCACCGTCAACCTCACCTCCACCGCCCCCTGCGGTTTCATCAACACCGCGACCGTCTCCGGTGGAGGCAGTGAATCGGCCGGCGACAACGACTCGACGACTGTCACCGGTGGCACCTGTGGCGGGGGTGGCGGCGGAGGCGGCGGTGGCAACGGGAACGGGGGCGGCGGTTCCATCCTGCCCATCGACATC
Source organism: Streptomyces sp. NPDC006393 (assembly GCF_040628575.1). Classification (NCBI taxonomy): domain Bacteria; kingdom Bacillati; phylum Actinomycetota; class Actinomycetes; order Kitasatosporales; family Streptomycetaceae; genus Streptomyces; species Streptomyces sp. NPDC006393. The sequence goes on along the minus strand of NZ_JBEXZD010000020.1, from coordinate 17,936 downwards.
AGCGGTCTCCTGCCCGCCTACAACAACATCAGCATCAACAACCCGATCAACAGCCCGGGCGCGACCAGCAGCACGAACCAGAACTTCACTCTGAACGGCTCCTGAAGCGCGACACCACCCAATCCTGGGGGCCGGGAAGGATTCCTTCCCGGCCCCCAGGGCTGTGCGCTCGGCAGGGCGGACGGGAACCGGCGGGCCGGGGAGCACGTACTCTAGAGAAAGGACCAGGCGCCACAGGTCCCCGCCGACGCGGGGCGGCGCCCTGGGACGTCCGCCGTACACAAGGAGAAGTTCCACTGGGCAAGCGACAGCCCGAAGGCCCGCCGCCCGCACCCGCGGTGCAGCGCATCCGACTGCGCTACACCAAGCGCGGCCGCCTCCGGTTCACCAGCCACCGTGACTTCCAGCGCGCCTTCGAGCGTGCGCTGCGCCGTGCCGAGGTGCCGATGGCGTACTCGGCGGGGTTCACGCCGCACCCGAAGGTCTCCTACGCCAATGCCGCACCCACCGGCACGGGCAGTGAGGCGGAGTACCTGGAGATCGCGCTCACCGCGTCCCGCGACCCCGAGCGGCTGCGTGCCCTCCTCGACGAGTCGATGCCCGCCGGGCTGGACATCGTCGAGGCGGTCGAGGCCCGTACGCCGGGACTCGCCGACCGGCTGGAGGCTTCCGTGTGGGAGCTGCGGCTGAACGGCGTGGACCCGGCCGAGGCCGAGCACGCGGTCGCGGCCTTCAACGGCGCCGCGGCGGTCGAGGTACAGCGCCTGACCAAGAACGGCATGCGCACCTTCGACGCCCGCCCGGCGGTCGTGAGCCTCCGGAGCGCGCAAACGCACCGTTCGGCGGCTGATAGGCCGACCGACCAGCCCTGTGCGATACTGCGGCTGGTTGTTCGGCACGTGACGCCTGCCGTACGACCCGACGACGTCCTGTCCGGTCTCCGCGCCGTGGCCGACCTGGCGCCGCCGGTCCCCGCAGCGGTGACCAGGCTGGCGCAGGGGCTGCTCGATGAAGAGACCGGCACGGTGACCGACCCGCTCGCGCCCGACCGCGAGGCAGACCCGGCCGCCCCGGCCGTTTCAGTAGGGGGCGCCGACGCTGCCGCCGCGAAGGCGTCGGCTTAGGGAAGGTTCCGTAGGGACGGACGTCGAAGCGCCGCCCTCGTACTCGGGAGCCACCTGGGTCGGGCAGCGCACCGACCAGAAGACTTTCGCCAGGCCGTACGCGACAAGGCGTACGGAACCGGCGAGACAGGACACAGAGAGCTCCCGTGCGGCGCCCGCGCCCCGGACGGCGGCCATCGCGCAACCGCGTGGCCGCGGACGTCAACGGCGTTCGATCGATCTGATCGGCGCCGGACCAGCGCGGCGCCCGGGAGCCTGACGGGAGATACGCCCGCATGCTCGGACCGAACGAGCCCGCCCAGGGCTCCGAAGAACTGAACACCCCCAGCGACACCCTGCCGCCGCGTCGTCGGCGCCGTGCCGCCTCCCGGCCGGCGGGTCCGCCCGCCGGCACCGCCGCCGCCCCCGAGGCGTCGGCCGAGATCACCACGCCGGCCATACCGCCTGCCGAGACCGCTGAGGCGGTCGTGGCCGAAGAGGCCGCTGAAACCGTCGCGGCCGTCGAGGCCGTCGCTGAGCCCGCGCCCGCGCGTCGCACGCGCCGCCGGGCCTCCGCGCCGTCCGGGGCGCCCAAGGCCGCCGCGGCGGACGCCGCCGCCGAGACCGTCGTGCCGGTGACCGCTGCCGCCGCGACGCCGGAGGCCGAGGCCGCCGAGACGTCCGCCGGAACCGTGGAGACCGGCGAGGCCGCCGCGCCTCGGCGTACCCGCCGCCGCGCCACGCGCAGCGTCTCCGCGCCCACCGGGGCCGAGGTGTCCACCGGGGCCGCCGAGACCGTCGTGCCCGCCGAGACCGCTGTGGTGGCGGAGCCGGCCGCTGTGGAGGCGCCCGCTGCTCAGACGGCCGCCGAGGCGCCCGCGCCCGCCCGTCGTACCCGTCGCCGCGCTGCCGCGCCCGCCGGTGCGCCGCAGGCTGCCGCACCCGCTGAGACGACTGAGGCTGCCGAGGCGGCTGTTCAGGCTGAGCCCGCGGCTGCCGAAGCGCCCGCCGAGGCCGCCGCGCCTGCCCGTCGCACGCGTCGCCGCGCTTCCGCGCCGGCCGGTGCGCCGCAGCCCACCGAGGTCGCCGAGGCCGCCGCACCGGTGGAGACCGCCGCCGAGACGCCCACCGCCGCCGAGACGCCCGCCGCCGAGACGGCCGAGGTCGTCGAGGAGGAGGCGGCTCCGCGCAGGGCGCGCCGTCGTGCCACGCGCCGTGTGTCCGTGCCCGAGGGCGCCGAGACGGCCGAGGCCGTGGCCGAGGCCCCGAAGGCCTCCGCCGCCGAGACCGCCGAGCAAGAGCCCGCCGCTGCCGCGCCTGCCGCTCCGGCCGCCGAAGAGGCGGAGGAAGCCGCGCCGCGGCGTACCCGCCGTCGTGCCACGCGCCGTGTGTCGGCGCCCGCCGGTGCCCCCGAGGGCGAGGTGAGCGAGCCGGCGGAGCCGGCCGCCGCCCCCGCCGCCGCTGCTGAGGCTCCCGAGGTCGCTGGGACCGCGCCCGCCGCGGCGCCGCAGGCCCCCGTCGCCGAGGCCCCCGCCGAGGAGCCCGCGCCGCGGCGCGGACGGCGCCGGTCCGTGCGGCGTGCCGCGACCGGGTTCTCCGAGCCCGCCCAGCAGCCCGCCGCCGTGGAGGCCCCGGCCGCCGAGGCCGAGGCCGAGACACCGCGCCGCCCGGCGCGGCCGGCCGTCGCCGTCTTCCAGCCGCCCGTCTTCACCGAGCCGAAGTTCCAGACCCCGCAGCGGGCCGCCGCCGAAGCGGCCGCCGAGGCCGCCGAGGCGGAGGAGAGCGAGGAGACGGAGGAGTTCCCGGAGGAGCGGGCCGAGCAGGCGGAGCAGGCCGAGCAGGCGGAGCAGGCCGGGACGCGCCGCCGCCGCCGTCGCCGGGGCGCCGGCTACGGCGAGGAGCCCGAGGCCGAGGCCGCCGCCCCCGCCGAGGAGGAGGCCGAGGAGGCGGAGCCCGAGCCGGCCGACGAGGGAGCCGAGGAAGAGGGCGAGGAGACCGGTTCCCGGCGCCGCCGTCGCCGCGGAGGCCGTCGCCGCCGCCGGGGCGAGGCCGCGGAGACCGGGGGCGAGGAGGAGCCGGAGGAGAGCGCCGAGCTCGCCGCCGCCCAGGCCGCGCAGGACGCCGAGGACACCGCCGAGCAGCTCGAGGAGGATCTCGAGGAGCCTGCGGAGGCGGCCGAGGAGGGCGCCGAGGACGAGGAGCCCTCGGGCGCCGCCACCGGCGCCAGCGCCAGCAGCCGTCGGCGTCGCCGCCGCCGTCGCCGGGCCGGTGACACCGGCGTGGACACCGAGCCGTCCGCCGACGACCCCGAGCGCACCGTCGTCAAGGTCCGCGAGCCGCGCAAGAAGGAGAAGGACGAGCACCCCTCCGACGAGGTGCAGTCCATCAAGGGCTCGACCCGGCTGGAGGCCAAGAAGCAGCGCCGCCGCGAGGGCCGCGAGCAGGGCCGCCGCCGCGTGCCGATCATCACCGAGGCCGAGTTCCTGGCCCGGCGCGAGGCCGTCGAGCGCGTGATGGTCGTCCGGCAGAACGGAGACCGTACGCAGATCGGCGTCCTGGAGGACGGCGTGCTCGTCGAGCACTACGTCAACAAGGAGCAGTCGAGCTCGTACGTCGGCAACGTCTACCTCGGCAAGGTGCAGAACGTGCTGCCGTCGATGGAGGCCGCCTTCATCGACATCGGCAAGGGCCGCAACGCCGTCCTGTACGCCGGTGAGGTCAACTTCGAGGCGCTCGGCATGGCCAACGGGCCGCGCCGGATCGAGTCCGCCCTGAAGTCCGGCCAGTCGGTCCTGGTGCAGGTCACCAAGGACCCGATCGGCCACAAGGGCGCCCGCCTGACCAGCCAGGTCTCCCTCCCGGGCCGCTACCTCGTGTACGTCCCCGAGGGCTCGATGACCGGCATCAGCCGCAAGCTGCCCGACACCGAGCGGGCCCGGCTGAAGACCATCCTCAAGAAGATCGTCCCCGAGGACGCGGGTGTCATCGTGCGCACCGCCGCCGAGGGCGCGAGCGAGGACGAGCTGCGCCGGGACGTGGAGCGGCTCCAGGCGCAGTGGGAGGACATCCAGAAGAAGGCCAAGAACGGCTCCAGCGCCCCCTCGCTGCTGTACGGCGAGCCGGACATGACCGTCCGGGTCGTGCGCGACATCTTCAACGAGGACTTCTCCAAGGTCATCGTCAGCGGTGACGAGGCCTGGAACACCGTCCACGGCTATGTCTCGCACGTCGCGCCGGACCTCGCCCCGCGTCTGTCGCGCTGGACCAGCGAGGTCGACGTCTTCGCCACGTACCGGATCGACGAGCAGCTCGCCAAGGCGCTGGACCGCAAGGTCTGGCTGCCCAGCGGCGGTTCGCTGGTGATCGACCGGACCGAGGCGATGGTCGTCATCGACGTCAACACCGGCAAGTTCACCGGCCAGGGCGGCAACCTGGAGGAGACGGTCACCAGGAACAACCTGGAGGCGGCCGAGGAGATCGTGCGCCAGCTGCGGCTGCGCGACCTCGGCGGCATCATCGTGATCGACTTCATCGACATGGTCCTGGAGTCCAACCGCGATCTGGTGCTGCGCCGTCTGCTGGAGTGCCTGGGCCGCGACCGTACGAAGCACCAGGTGGCCGAGGTGACCTCGCTGGGCCTGGTGCAGATGACCCGCAAGCGGGTCGGCCAGGGTCTGCTGGAGTCCTTCTCCGAGACCTGTGTCCACTGCAACGGCCGCGGTGTCATCGTCCACCTGGACCAGGCCGCCGCCGCGGGCGCAGGGGCCGGCAAGCGCCGCAAGCGTGCCCGCGCCGGCGCCGAGCAGCCGCACGAGCACGAGGCCGTGGCCGCCGCCACGGAGGTCGCCGTCCCGACCGCCGAGGAGGAGGCGGAGGCCGAGGCCGAGGTCGCCGCCGAGGTCGCCGAGCCGGTGGCGCTGCCCGCGCCGGAGATCGCCCCGGACGAGGAGCTGTACAGCAGCGTCGCCGAGGCGGAGGCCGCGGCGGGCCGCGGCCGTGGCCGGCGCCGGGCGAGCCGCCGGGCGTCCGCTCCCGCGGGCGCGCCGAAGGCGATGGCCGACGGTGGCCGCTCGGCTGCCCCGGCGCCCACGGCCCAGGACGTCACCGCCGCTCAGGAGGCCGAGCGCCCGGTGCGCCCGGAGTCGGCCGCCGAGGCGAAGGCCGAGCCCGTGGCCGTCGAGGACCCGGTCGTCCGGGCCGCCGCGGAGACCGGGGCGCCCGCCACCGAGGAAGCCGCGCCCAAGGGCCGTACGCGCCGTCGCGCGACCCGCAAGGTGTCGGCGCCTGCCGGTTCCCCCGCGGGTGCCGAGGCGGCCGTGGTGACGGTGCCGGAGGCCGCGCCGGCGGCTCCCGAGGCGCAGCCCGCCGCCCCGGCGGAGGCGGCCCCTGAGGCCGAGGCTCCGGCGGCGCCGGCCCCGCGGGTGGAGCAGGCCGAGGCCGTCGCCGAGCCCGCCGCCCCGGCCCGTCCGCGCCGGCGCGCCGTGCGCAAGGCCACCGCGCCGACCGCGTCCGAGGAGACGGCCGTCGTGGTCGTCCCGTCGGCCCCGGCCCAGGAGGAGGCCGCCGAGGCGCCCGCTGTCGAAGCAGCCGAACCGGCGGCCGAGGTCGCGGAGCCGGCCGAGGAGGCCGCCGCGGCCAAGAAGACGGCCCGCAAGGCCGCCAAGAAGGCCACGGCGAAGAAGGCCGCCACCAAGAAGACGGCGGCCACCAAGACCGCCGCCAAGAAGGCGACGGCGAAGAAGGCCGCCACCAAGAAGACGGCGGCCACGAAGAAGACGGCGGCCACGAAGACCGCCGCGAAGAAGTCGGCGTCGAAGAAGACCGCGGCGGCTCAGCAGTCGCTGCCGTCCGTCTCGGCCTCGACCGACGAGGGCTGATCCGGGCCGACCGGTCACCGGCGCGATGTGGCCCTGCCCCCTGCGGGCAGGGCCACGCCGTCCGGGACGGCCCGGCCGGTTTGACCCCTGCCGGGCAGGCCCCGTAACCTTGACCGTCGGCGTGTCGAGTGGCACGCCACATCCCCGTAAACCTCTTCCTCCCGGACACCCCGGACACGGGCCGTGACCTGGAGAGGCCGTTCGCGCATGTGCGCAGGGCGGCTGGACTGCGGGGGTGCCGTTTCCGAGCGAGAGAGTGAGATCCGCGTGTACGCCATCGTGCGCAGCGGTGGTCGCCAGCACAAGGTTGCTGTCGGCGACATCGTTGAGGTTGACAAGATTTCCACCGCCAAGGTTGGCGACACGGTCGAGCTCTCGACCCTGCTCGTTGTCGACGGCGACGCTGTGACCAGCGACCCGTGGGTGCTGGCCGGCATCAAGGTCCAGGCCGAGGTCGTGGACCACCACAAGGGCCAGAAGATCGACATTCTGCGCTACAAGAACAAGACCGGCTACCGCCGTCGGCAGGGCCACCGCCAGCAGTACACGGCGATCAAGGTCACGTCGATCCCCACGGCTGCGAAGTAAGGGACTGAAGAGACATGGCACACAAGAAGGGCGCATCGTCCACCCGGAACGGTCGCGACTCCAACGCCCAGCGGCTCGGCGTGAAGCGCTTCGGCGGTCAGGTCGTGAGCGCGGGTGAGATCCTGGTCCGCCAGCGGGGCACCCACTTCCACCCCGGTGCGGGCGTCGGCCGTGGCGGCGACGACACGCTGTTCGCGCTCCAGGCCGGTGCGGTGGAGTTCGGTACCCACCGTGGCCGCAAGGTCGTGAACATCGTTCCGGTCGCCTGACCGGAGACCTTCGCGAGGCGGACCTCACTTCCCGGTCGGGAAGGCGGGTCCGCCTTTCGCGTGTTACGTAAGAGACATTCCCGTAATTCTGGAGGCACCCCACCATGACCACCTTCGTGGACCGCGTCGAACTGCATGTCGCCGCGGGTAACGGAGGCCACGGCTGTGCCTCCGTACACCGCGAGAAGTTCAAGCCGCTGGGCGGCCCGGACGGCGGCAACGGCGGCCGCGGCGGCGATGTGATCCTGACCGTCGACCAGTCGGTCACCACGCTGCTCGACTACCACCACTCGCCGCACCGCAAGGCCACCAACGGCAAGCCCGGCGAGGGCGGCAACCGCTCCGGCAAGGACGGTGACGACCTGGTGCTCCAGGTCCCGGACGGCACGGTCGTGCTGGACAAGGCGGGCAACGTGCTCGCCGACCTGGTCGGCCACGGCACCTCCTACGTCGCCGCGCAGGGCGGCCGGGGCGGCCTCGGCAACGCGGCGCTGGCCTCGGCGCGGCGCAAGGCGCCCGGCTTCGCGCTGCTCGGCGAGCCCGGCGACCTCGGGGACATCGTCCTGGAGCTCAAGACCGTCGCCGACGTGGCGCTGGTCGGCTACCCCAGCGCCGGCAAGTCCTCGCTGATCTCCGTGCTGAGCGCGGCCAAGCCGAAGATCGCCGACTATCCGTTCACGACGCTCGTCCCGAACCTGGGCGTGGTGACGGCCGGCTCGACCGTCTACACCATCGCCGACGTGCCCGGCCTGATCCCGGGTGCCAGCCGGGGCAAGGGGCTGGGCCTGGAGTTCCTGCGGCACGTGGAGCGGTGCAGTGTCCTCGTGCACGTGCTCGACACGGCGACCCTGGAGTCCGACCGGGACCCGGTCTCCGACCTCGACGTCATCGAGGAGGAGCTCAGGCAGTACGGCGGCCTGGACAACCGTCCGCGCATCGTCGTCCTGAACAAGATCGACGTACCCGACGGCAAGGACCTCGCCGAGATGGTCCGGCCCGACCTCGAGGCCCGCGGCTACCGCGTCTTCGAGGTGTCCGCGGTCGCGCACACCGGGCTGAAGGAGCTGTCGTACGCGCTCGCCGACCTGGTCGCGAAGGCGCGTGCCGCCCGGCCGAAGGAGGAGGCGACGCGGATCGTCATCCGCCCGAAGGCCGTCGACGACGCCGGCTTCACCGTCACCCGCGAGGAGGTCGGCGGCGAGCCGCTGTTCCGGGTGCGTGGCGAGAAGCCCGAACGCTGGGTGCGCCAGACCGACTTCAACAACGACGAGGCCGTCGGCTACCTCGCCGACCGGCTGAACCGCCTCGGTGTCGAGGAGGAGCTGATGAAGGCGGGCGCCCGGGCCGGTGACGGCGTCGCCATCGGCCCCGAGGACAACGCGGTCGTCTTCGACTGGGAGCCCTCGGTGACGGCGGGCGCGGAGATGCTCGGCCGGCGCGGCGAGGACCACCGCTTCGAGGGCGTACGCCCGGCCGCGCAGCGCCGCCGCGATCGCCAGGCCGAACACGACGAGTCCGAGCGGGAGTACGACGACTTCGAGCCGTTCTAGGGCGGCTCGGCCGCCCGGTTCGGCCGGTTGCTGAGTTCCGGCCGGTTGTCCGGTAGGTCCGGTGCGGCTGTCCGGGTCAGCGGCCGGTGGGTCCGGTGCGGCTGTCCGGGTCCGCGGCTCGGTTCGTGCCGAGCCGCGGCACGCGCTGTACGTGGCCCGATTGTGACCATCCGGTGAACAACTTTTCGTTCCGCTGCCATGTCTAACGGGCCGGATCACCGCCAAGGACGGCTCGGCGCGCGGCGCCTGGATGGGGAAACACACAGTGAAGATCGCATTCCTGGTTCGCGACCTGTGCCACATGGGGGGCGTGGTGAGCGCGACGCAGAACCTCGCGGGAGCACTCGCCGAGAAGCACCAGGTGGAGATCGTCGCCTTGCGCAAGGTGCGTGACGAGTCGTACTTCCCCCTCGACCCCCGCGTGTCCGTGCGGGTGCTGAGCGATCTGCGCCCGCACTCGCCGGTCAGCGATCTCGACGACCCGCTGGTGGAGAAGTTCCCGCTCGTCTACCACCCGAACGCCGGCGCGAAGAAGCCGGTGGTCAGCCGCCTCGCCGAGCTGCGCCTGCTGGAGTACCTGGCCACCACCGACGCCGACGTCGTGGTCAGCTCCAGCCCCCGCAACACCATCATGCTGGCGCACGCCCAGGGCTCCTATCTCAAGGTCGCCCAGGAGCACTCGATGCCGTCCATCTACGCGCACGACATCAAGCCCCGGCTGTTCAAGGCCTACCTGTCGCTGGACGCGCTGACGGCGCTCACGCCGGAGGAGGTCGTGAGCATCGGACGGCAGGTGCCCGCGGTCAGGGACCGGCTGGCGGCCATGCCCAACTGCGTGCCCGCCGCGCCGGTCCGCTCCCGCGGCACCAACAAGGTCGTCATCTCCGCCGGCCACCTCAGCGACAACAAGAACCACGTCCTCCTCGTCGAGGCCTTCGCCAAGATCCACTCCCAGGCGCCGGACTGGACGCTGCGCATCTACGGCGACGGCGCCGAGAAGGGGAAGCTGAAGGCGCGCATCAACGAGCTCGGGCTGTCCAACAGCATCCTGCTGATGGGCCAGGTCGCCCCGGTCAGCCCCGAGTTCGGCAAGGCGTCGATCTTCGTCCTGCCCTCCAAGCGGGAGGCGTTCGGCAACGTCCTCGTGGAGGCGATGGCCGCCGGCCTGCCCGTCGTCAGCACCGACGCCGACCACGGCCCGCGCAACATCCTCACCGACGGCGAGGACGGCCTGATCGTCCCCCGCGGCGACGTCGACGCCATGGCACAGGCGATCCTGCGCCTGATCCGGGACGACGAGCTGCGGGCGAAGATGTCCGACAACGGTGTGCGCAACGCCGAGCGGTTCCATGAGACCGCCAGCCGCGAACGCTTCGAGGCGATACTGGAGCGGGCCTTCGCCCGCAAGGCACTGCCGCAGCACGCCACCGCCCGGGTCGACACCAGCGGCAGCGTGCACATCGGCGTCGGACCGCTGCCCGAGCAGGCCCGGGGCGCCGAGCTGGCGCTGCGCCGCGGCGGCAAGAACGCCGAGGAGCGCCGTTTCCCGCTGTCCGCGGACGGCGAGGCCCTCGTCCCGTGGGACGCCGCTCTGACGCACGGCACCTGGGAGACGTTCCTCGTCACCCCGTCCGGCGCCGAGGTGCCGCTGACCACCGACGGCTACGGCTGCGACACCCGTGACCTGCTCGCCGTGGAGCTGCCCCGGGCGGGCGCCCACCCGCTGGCGCTGCTGCTGCCGCACCGGCACGACGACGGCAGGCTGCGGGTGCGCAGCTCCCTGCGCGAGGCGCACGCCGAGGTCGGCCCCGTCCAGGTGGACAAGGAGGCCATCCGGATCAGCGCTCAGGTGTGGGGAGCCGCGCTGGGCGCGGGCGCGGCGGTGGAGGCCGTGCACCGGCGGGACAAGGAGCGCGTGCTGACCTTCCCGGCGCAGGCGGACGGCGACGGCACGGTCCGGGTGTCCATCGACTGCAAGGCCCTGGTGGACCAGCACACCGACGAGGAGGACAAGGAGGTCATCTGGGACCTCTGGCTCCGTCCGGCGGGCGGGGCGCCCCGGGTGGCCCTGGCCAAGCTGGCCACCGACGTGCTGAAGACGACCGATGTGTTCACCTTCCCGCGGCCCGTGATCACCGAGCCCGCGGCCGCGACGCCGTCCGTGGTCAGCCGTGCCGTGCGCAAGGCCCGGCGCACCCTGGGCGCCACGCCCCAGGCGCCCCGGCGGAAGAAGACGGAACTGCGGCCCTACTTCACGGTGCTGCACCAGTTCGCGGTGAAGACCGTACGGATGTGAGCCGCCGCCGCCCGGACCCGCGGCGGCGCCCCGGCGGCGACGAAGGGGCGGGACCGCGGCAGCGGCAAGGGGCGGGATCACGGCATCGACAAGGGGCGGGGCCCGGAGGATTTTCCTCCGGGCCCCGCCCCTTCGCCGTCGGCTCGCTCAGATCTCCTTGGCCTGCTCCAGCATCCGGTCCACGACCCGCGCGGAGGCGTGGCCGTCGTCCAGGTCGCAGAAGAGGTGGTGGAAGCGGTCGAAGCGGTCCTTGTACTCCACGGACACCTTGTCGATGTCCCGGATCGCGTCGACCAGCTCCTTGGAGGTGAACAGGAGCGGCCCGGGGGAGTCCTGCTCGAAGTCGAAGTAGAAGCCGCGCAGGGTGTCCCGGTAGTGCTCCAGGTCGTAGGTGAAGAACAGCATGGGCCGCTTCAGGTGGGCGTAGTCGAACATGACCGAGGAGTAGTCCGTGATCATGATGTCGGCCGCGACGTAGAGGTCCGCGATGTCCGGGTACTCCGACGCGTCCCACACGAAGCCGTTGCCCGCGCCGGGCACCGCGTCCACCACGTTGGAGTGGCGGCGGATGAGCAGGACGTGGTCGTCGCCCAGGCGCCGCTGCGCGTCCTCCAGGTCGATCCTGAGGTCGAACAGGTACTGGCCCTGGCTGTGCGACTGGTCGTCCCGCCAGGTCGGCGCGTACAGCACGATCTTCTTGCCCTCGGGCAGGCCGAGCCGCCTCTTGACCCGCTCGGCGATGGCGTCCTTGTCCGGCGAGTACAGGTAGTCGTTGCGGGGGTAGCCCGCCTCCAGGATCTCACCGTCGTAGGAGAAGGCCCGCTTGAGGATCGGCGTGCTGAAGCGGTTGGAGGAGACCACCATGCTCCACTGCTTGGACTCGAGCGCCAGCTTCTCCTGGTAGCGGCGGTCGAAGTGCAGGGTGTCGATGTCGTGGCCGATCTTCTTCAGCATCGTGCCGTGCCAGGTCTGCACGATGACCTGGCCAGGCCGCCGCTCGATCCAGTCCGGCAGGTGGCCGTTGGTGACGATGTAGCGGCTGGAGGCCAGCGCCTCGTACCACTCGTGACCCCACATCCGTACCCGCTCCACGCCCTCGGGCAGGAGGACCTGCCCGTCGCGCACGGCCCACAGGTGCTTCAGGTCCGAGCCCCGGCTCTTCAGCTCCTCGTACATCGCGCGCGGGCTGTCGGAGAACTGCTTGCCGTTGTAGCTGAGATAGAAGACCTGGTCCTTCAGCGGCTGCCGGCGCAGCGGCTGGTACAGCTCGTTGCGCAGCTGCTTCTGGCGGAACGGGCCGCGCTCCAGGTCGTCCAGCTCCGAGCGGCAGTTCAGCTGCGGGAAGTCCGCCCAGCGGTTCTCCAGCCAGTAGCGGCGCTCGTTCAGCTCCGCGCGCAGCGGGAACTGCGCGGCCGCGAGCCGGTCGGTGACGAAGGCGACGTCGGGCGCCTGGCCGCCGGCGGGACGCAGGAAGAGGTTCCAGCGGCCCGCGCGCAGCGGGACGTCGTTGTTGCCGCCGAGCCGGGAGGGGTCGAAGGCGACCTCGAAGCGGCCGTCCTCGAACCATCGTGCCTCGACGAAGCGCTCCTCGAACCGGGAGCGGGGCTTGAGCATGAACGTGGCCCCGGTCAGGCGAGGGTCGGTGCGTCCGGTGATGACGATGCTGCCGTCCCGCAGGTCCACCCGGTCGATCGTGGCGCGGCGGGTGCGGCCGGCGAACTTCATGTAGCCGTTGTGGCCGGCGACCACGGCCAGCTCGCACAGTTCGGCCTGCGTGCCCATCGACGCGGGCAGGTTGAAGCGCGCGTCCGCCAGACCTTCCTGAAGCACCGTGCTGAACTGCCGCTCGGCGCCCTGCGGGTCCCGGGCCACCAGGACGGTGGACCAGGTACGGCTTTCCGGCTGGGCCTTGGCATCGACGCCCTCGTGGAACACCAGGGCCACGTCCGCCACCGGGACCTCGACCGAGAAACGGCGCGTGCCGCCCTCCTCGGTCACGGTCACCGGGTACTCGTGCACCTCGGCGCCCTTCTGGTTCTTCACCCGCAGCACCACCTGCTCGCCCGCGGCGAGCGGCACCCGGATCTCACCGGTGACCTTCAGCCGGTCGCCCTCCAGCGTCCGCCCGGTGACCAGCGCCCGGACCTTCTCCACCCGCAGCTTGAGCGCGCCGCGCTCCACGGACGGCAGCAGCCTGAAGTCGGGGCTCAGCCAGTGGTAGGGCGGGAAGTTGCAGGCGGCGCCGCCGCTGGACATCACGGCCGCGCGGCGCACCAGGCCGGAGGCGTACAGGCCGAGCCCGACGTGCCACAGGCCCTCCTGCCACTCGCCGCCCTTGCGCAGCTTCGCCGGGTCGACGGTGACCTCCCAGCCCGCCCAGTCGTAGTTGTAGCGGTCCTGGCCGGAGTCGGTGGTGCACTCGGGGCGCTCCAGGTTCCGGGCGGGCAGCACGATACGGCGGCGGGACTTGTCCTTGCGTATCTGCAGGACCTTCACCGAGGAGCGCCTGGACGGCAGGTCGATCTTGTCGATCCAGGCGTTGCCGGACAGCACCAGCTTGCCCTGGGACCAGGTGATCTCCTTCAGCGGGGCGCGCATCGTCAGGTCCTTGTCGATGCGCAGCGCCTTGCGGGGGAAGTCCAGGTCGGCGTCGGCCAGCGACGGGAAGGACGCGTACTTGCGGACCAGGCCGCTGACCTCGATGGCCTCCTTGCGGCGCTGCCCGGCGAGCAGGGTGATCAGCTCGTCGAGCTGGTGCTTGCGCACCAGCAGCCACTGCACGCGCAGCTGGGCGGGCAGCGCCATGACGACCTTGGGGTCGATGTGGTCCAGGAAGCGGTTGGCCGAGCGCAGGAACTCCGCGCGGTACTCCTCGTCGCCGTCGGGCACCACGTTGAGGAACAGGCGCAGGTCGTCCTTGAGGACCCGGGTGTCGTACTCCTCCTTGAGCCGGGCGAACATCTCGCCGCTCTGCCGGCCCAGGAATTCGCTGATCTCCAGCACGGAGGTGACGCGGTCGCGCACACCGGCCGGGTCGGTGCGGCGCTGCGTGATGGAGGGGGCGGACTCGCCCTCGCGCAGCCGCCAGTAGTAGCAGGGCTCGGAGATGACGTCGACGGCCTCGGCGAGGTAGTGCGCCCGCATCGTGACGGGCGTGTCCTCGTACAGACGGCCCTCGGGGAAGGCGAAGCCGTGCTTCTCCCAGAACGTGCGGCGGAACACCTTGTTGCAGGCGATCCGGTCGGCGACGAGCTTGGCGTAGCGGGAGATGTGCGTGCGCTGGCGGGCCTCGCCGGCGAGCATCCGCATCAGCGGAACCTGCCAGGACTTCTCGCCCTTGAGGTGCCACACGTTGCCGGTGGCGAAGTCCGAGCCGGTCTCGTCCAGGCTGCCCACCATGAGGCGGTAGGCGTCCGGCGGGATCAGGTCGTCGCTGTCGACGAACGTGACGAACTCCGCTTCCGGGGACATATGGGCGATACCGGTGTTGCGGGCGGCCCCCAGGCCCCCGTTCTCCTTGCGTATCAGCCGGAACCGGGGGTCGCGCTGCGCGTAGCTCTCGGCTATGGCGGCCGAGCCGTCCGGTGAACCGTCGTCCACCATCAGGACCTCGAAGTCCTGGAACGTCTGGGCGGCCAGCGAGTCGAGACAGGCCGGCAGATAGCGCTCGACGTCGTACATGGGGACGATGACACTGAGCCGAGGGGCCATGGCTTCGTGGGTCTCCTTCTCGGGGGTCAGGCCCGCTCGACCAGTTCGAGCGCCTGGGCGGGGGTCGGTGCGTGGGGACGCTCGGCGAACGGAACGAAGGGCAGCGGGGTCTTCTCACCGAGGAAGACGCGGCGCACCACGCGTTCGGCCGCGCGTCCGTCGTCGAACTCGCAGAAGCGGCGCCGGAAGGCGGCACGGAGTTCGGCCGCGCGGTCACCGTCGTACTCGTCCGACCCGAGCAGCCGGATCAGCTCGGCCTGGGAGGTGGCCACCGCGCCCGGCGACTCCTCCAGCAGGTTGAAGTACGTGCCGCGGACGGCGGAGTAGATGTCCCAGTCCGGGGCGAAGACGATGATCGGACGGTCCAGGACGGCGTAGTCGAACATCGCGGAGGAGTAGTCCGTGATCAGCGCGTCCGCGGCGAGGTACAGCTCCTCCACCCGGGCGTGCCCCGACACGTCGACGATCCGGCCGCTGCGCCGCAGCTCGGCCACGTGCGGCGAGCTGCCGTAGAAGTAGTGGCCGCGCACCATCAGGGTGACGTCGGGGCCCAGTTCCTCGGCGAGGCGGGCGAGATCCAGGCTGGGGGTGAAGCCGGGCTGGTACTCGCGGTGGGTCGGCATGTACAGGAACGCCTTGGCGCCGTCGGAGAGGTCGAGCGCCTTGCGGGCCCGGCGCACGTCGTCGGACGTGGCGGTCACGAGGATGTCGTTGCGCGGGTAGCCGGTCTCCAGGGACTCGTAGGAGCAGGGGTAGACCCGCTCCCAGACCGCGGTGGAGAACCGGTTGGAGCTGATGCTGAAGTCCCAGCGGTCGCAGCGCTCCAGGAGCTTGTCGAAGTCCATGTCCGTGGAGGCGGGGTACTTGCGCTGGTCCAGGCCCATGGTCTTCAGCGGCGTCCCGTGGTGGGTCTGCAGGTGCACCTGGCCCTCGCGCTTGACCACGGCGTCGGCGAAGTTCACGTTGTTGACGAGGTACTTCGCGCGGGCGAGGGCCGCCCAGTAGTCCTTGGAGCCGACCCGGACGACCTCCACGCCCTTGGGCGCGCGGTCCGCGGCCTCCGGCCTGAGGGCCCACACACGGCGGATGTGCGGGGCGCGGCGGGCCAGTTCGGCGTCGATGGCCGCCGGGTTGCAGGAGACACTGCGGCTCCAGTACGCGGAGAACAGCGCGAGGTTCTCGTCCAGCGGCAGCCTCAGCTGGGACTGGTAGAAGACGCCCATCGCGCTGCGCTTGGACCGGTTGAGGGCCATCCGGGTGCGGGTGCGGACCGCTTGGCGGAGCCTGACCGCGGCCGTGGCACCGGCCATCGCGGTGTACGCGTCCCGCTCCAGCATCCCGAACTTGTGGCCGCGGCCGCCGCCCGGCCGCTGGAAGCCCTCGGGCAGGCGGGCCCGGTAGTCGGCGGCGGCCCGGTGGAAGAACTCCGCCCGCGCGTCCTGCGGCAGGCGGCCGGGGCGCTCCAGGACGGTCAGGTAGTGGTCGACCATCTTGCGGAACAGCGGCCCGCGCCAGGAGTCGAGGCCGGGGTGGGCGTCGACGTACTCGAAGACGCGGCGGTACTGGTCGAAGACGTCGAAGTGCTTGCGGCTGACGGTCTTGAGGATGTTGCCGCCCTCACGGCGCTGCCGGTACAGCACGCAGACCCGGTCGAGCACGGCGATGCGCTCGGCGCTGATGAGGGAGCAGAAGGTCCAGGGGGCGTCCTCGTAGTACCCCGGCGGGAACGTGAGGCCGTGGCGGGTGACGAAGTCCCGGCGGTAGGCCTTGTTCCAGACGATCTGCAGGAGGTCGAGCAGCTGCGGCCGCTCGGCGAGGGAGAACACGTCCGGACCGTCGTGTTTGAGCAGGTCGGCCAGCTGGTTGGGGCGGACCCGCCCGTCCCAGTAGGTGCGGGCGTAGTCGTAGACCAGTATTTCGGGATCCCCGGTGGCGTCCAGACGCTCGGATATCGCCCCGAGCGCGCCGTCGGCCAGTGTGTCGTCACTGTCGAGGAACAGAACGTAATCGCCTTGCGTCTTTTCCATCCCGGCGTTGCGGGCGCGTCCCAGTCCCACGTTTTCCGTGAGGTGAATCACATGAACGCGGGCGTCGCGCTGCGCGTACTGATCAAGAATGGCGCCCGAGCCATCCGGCGAGCAGTCGTCGACGGCGATGACCTCGAAGTCCGTGTAGTCCTGCCCGAGGACCGAGTCCAGGCACTCGGCGAGGTAGCCCTGAACCTTGTACACGGGGACGACGAGAGAGAGTCTGGGCATCCTTACAACCTGTTCCGAGACCGATCACGCGAGTGTGGATGGGTTGGTGCGCTTCGCTCGCCGATGGATCCGAAGTGCGCCGGCCGCATCAGCGTAAAGGATTCACCTGTAGTTAGTGTGAGCGCCGGTTGCGAGAAGGTCAGGAGGCCGTTCGGCCTCTTAAAGAACCCGCGCAGAAGCGGCAATTGAGCCTTTCCCGCCGACTGGAGAACTTCCTCACAGTTGCCCGCGTCCGACTTGTTCGCGTTTGCGGTCGTATGCCGGACTCGATTTTCCGCAGACCATGAACCAGGGTGCTTCCAGTGACACGAGCGTGACACGGACCGAGGAGGCACGAGGATGAGCTGGTTGGTCACGGGCGGCGCCGGATACATCGGCGCGCATGTGGTGCGCGCCATGACCGAGGGCGGCGAACGCGTGGTCGTGTACGACGACCTGTCGACCGGCAGCGCCGACCGGGTGCCCGAGGGTGTGCCCCTCGTCGTGGGCAGCGTGCTGGACGGCTCCCTCCTCGAGCGCGCCATCCGCGACCACGGTGTGGTGGGCGTCGTGCACATCGCGGCCAAGAAGCAGGTGGGGGAGTCGGTCGAACGGCCGCTCCACTACTACCGGGAGAACGTCACCGGCCTGCGGACCCTCCTGGAGGCGATGACCGCCACCGGGGTCGACCGGCTCGTCTTCTCCTCCTCCGCCGCCGTCTACGGCATGCCGGACGTGGACCTCGTCACCGAGGACACCCCCTGCGTCCCCATGAGCCCCTACGGCGAGACCAAGCTGATCGGCGAGTGGCTGATCGCCGCGGCCGCCCGGGCCCACGGACTGAAGGCCGCCGCCCTGCGCTACTTCAACGTCGCCGGAGCCGCCACACCCGAACTGTCCGACTCGGGCGTCTTCAACCTGGTCCCCATGGTGTTCGAACGGCTCGAGGCGGGCCGGCCGCCCCGTGTCTTCGGCGACGACTACGCCACGCCCGACGGCACCTGCGTGCGTGACTACATCCACGTCCAGGACATCGCCTCCGCGCACCTGGCGGCGGCACGGCGCCTGACCGATGCGCCGGAGGGCACCTCGCTCGTCCTCAACATCGGCCGCGGCGAGGGAAGTTCGGTGCGGCAGATGGTGGACCGCATCCTGAAGGTCACCGGCAACGAGGACGTCACGCCCGAGGTGACCGCCCGCCGGCCCGGCGACCCGGCCCGGGTCGTCGCCTCCGCCGACCGCATTCGCGCGGAACTCGGCTGGACGGCCCGCCACGGCCTGGACGAGATGATCGAGTCCGCCTGG
>NZ_JBEXZD010000019.1:0-90939 GCF_040628575.1 Streptomyces sp. NPDC006393 | reverse complement strand
GTCGCGCACGCCGAGAACAAGACGCGTACGGCGAAGATCGACGACCCGATCGGCGACCAGGTGATCAGCCGCGAGGCCGCCGACACCGTCACCTCGGTGCTCACCGGCGTGGTCGACGACGGTACGGCGCGGACGTCGGTGCGGAACAATCCGCTGCGCGACGGCCAGCAGGTCGCGGGCAAGACCGGTACCTCCGACGAGAACAAGTCGGCCTGGTTCACCGGATACACGCCAGGCCTCGTCACCTCGGTCGGTCTGTTCGGCGAGGACGACAAGACCCACAACCATGTGTCGCTCAAGGGCGCCACGGGACTGATCCCGGGCAGTGGCCGCATCAACGGTGGTGGCTACCCGGCGCAGATCTGGGCCGCGTACACCTTCGGGGTGATGGACGACGTCAGCAAGTTCGACCTGGACACCACACAGGGCGCGGCCGTGAAGCCGTCGACGTCGCCCTCGGTGAGCCAGTCGCCGAGCCAGTCGCCCTCGCAGTCGGCGTCCAGCTCGCCGCCGGCCTCCCAGTCGCCGTCGCGCACTCCCAGCCAGTCGCCGAGCCGGTCGCCGTCGCAGTCCCAGTCGCCGTCGCGGACGCCGAGCCAGTCGCCCAGCCAGTCCCCGTCGCAGTCGCCGTCGGGCGGCATCAACGACAACCCGCTCGACCCGAACGACCAGCAGCAGCTGAACGGCAGACAGCCGGCACAGTAGGACACGTAGGACACGTAGGACACGGCGAGGGCGCCCGGTTCCACCGGGCGCCCTCGCCGTGTTCAGGGGTGTGTGCCGGCCCCTCAGGACTCAGGTCCGGTTCAGCTCGAACCAGACCACCTTGCCGGTGCTCAGCCGGGTCGCGCCCCAGCGGCGGGCCAGCCTGTTCACCAGGTACAGGCCCCGGCCGCCCTCGTCGGTGGCGCGGGCCTGGCGCAGCCGGGGCAGTTGCGGGACGTCGTCGCCGACCTCGCAGCGCAGCACGTCCGTGCGCAGCAGACGCAGCGTCACCGGCCGGGAGGCGTACCGCACGGCGTTGGTGACGACCTCGCTGACCAGCAGCTCCACCGAGTCGCTGAGCTCCTCCAGGCCCCAGCGGTCCAGCGCCCGGCGGGCCAGGCGGCGGGCCCGGCCCGGGGCGGAGTCCTCCGGCTCCAGGAACCAGTACGCCACGTCGCTCGGCGCGATCCCGTCGAAGCGGGCCGCGAGCAGCGCGATGTCGTCGTCCCGGTCGCCCGGGCCGAGCATGTCCAGCACCTCGTCGCACAGGGCTTCCAGGGGCGGCGGGTGGTCCGGGCCGGTGAGCTCCGCCGTCGCCTGGAGCTTCTCGCGCAGCTGCTCTATGCCGGTCCACACGTCCCTCAGCCGCGACTCCACCAGGCCGTCGGTGTAGAGGAGCAGCGTGCCGCCGGCCGGCGCGTCCAGCTCCACCGCCTCGAAGTCGACACCGCCGACGCCGATCGGAGCGCCCGGCGGCACCCGCAGCACCTCGGCCCGGCCGCCCAGGTGCAGCAGCACGGGCGGCGGGTGGCCGGCGTTGGCGATGGTGATGCGGTGCGAGACGGGGTCGTAGACGGCGTACAGGCAGGTCGCCATGCGGTCGGTGCCCAGGCGCTGCGCCTGCTCGTCCAGGTGGTGCAGCACCTCCTGCGGCGGCAGGTCCAGACCCGCGAGGGTCTGCGCGGTGGTGCGCAGCTGACCCATGATCGCCGCCGACGTCATGGAGTGACCCATCACATCGCCGACGACGAGGGCGACCCGGCTGCCGGGCAGCGGGATCGCGTCGTACCAGTCGCCGCCCACCCGCGCGGTCTCGGCGGCGGGCAGATAGCGGGAGGCCAGCCGCACACCCGTGGGGCGGGGCAGCGTCTCGGGCAGCATGGTGCGCTGCAACTCGTCCGCGATGTACGCCTCACGGCCGTACAGCACGGCCTTGTCGATGCCGAGCGCGCTGTGCGTGGCGAGCTGGGCGGCCACCAGCAGGTCGTCGGGCTCGAAGGCCGGGCGCTCCGGGCGGCGCAGGAACAGCGCCGCGCCGATCACGCGGCGCCGCCCGCGCAGCGGGGCGAGGATCGTGCGCTGACCGCCGGGCACCGCCAGTTCCGAGCCCTCGCCGAGCAGTTCGCTCAGCGCGGCGCCCGCCGGGTCCGTGTCCGTGAACACCGGCCGTACGCCGCGCAGCACCTCGCCGAGCGCGCTGCCTGCCCGCACCTCGCACAGCTCGTTGGTGACCACGGACAGCTCGGCCGGCTGCTCGGGCGCGGGCGCGGGCAGGAACCCGACCTCCGGGTCACGCTCGGCCGGTATCCGGTCGGTACGGCGCAGCCGCAGCACGAGCGGGCCCACCGGCCGTTCGTCGCCCACCGGCAGCGGCTCGCGCAGATAGACGAGGATGGCGTCGGAGAACGTCGGCACGGTCGCCCGGCACAGGCCCATGACGATCTCGTCCAGGTCCATGCCGCGGGCGATCCGCCGGGTGGCCGCGCCCACGAACCGCAGCCGGTCGCCGTCCCGCCGCATCGGCAGCGGACGGCCGGGCGGCAGGCCCTGTCCGGTGCGGCGTTCCCGCCCGCCGGGGCCGCGCCGCTCCCGACGGCCGGACCCGCCCGGCGCCCCGGGCACGTCGGTGCGGCCGTCGGCGCCCGAGGCGCCCGTGGTGCCGGAGGTCCCGTTGGTACCCCCGCTCCCGGCGGTCCCGGTGGTCCTGGTGCCCGCGCCGTCCGGCTGCGCGGGGATGCCCTCCGGCACGGGGCGCGGCCGGGGCACGTCGGGTTCGGCGGACACGGGCTGTGCGTGCTCGTACCCCGTCTCAGGCGCCGCCTCGGTGCCGCGCGGGGCGTTCGTCCCGGTACCGCGCGGCGGCTCGCCCTGCGCGCCCTGCGCCGCGGCCGGGCAGGGCGGTGCGCCGGCGGGGCGCGGCTGTGGCGGTAACGCCGGAGAGGGTTCGGGGGTACGCAGGAGTGCCCCGCGGGCGTCCGCGGGGTCGGCGCCCGGCTGGGGGCGTTCGAAGGAGGTCGGCTGCTCCGTCACGCGTGTCGAATCCGTCCGTCCGGGGCTGCGCGCCGGGCGCGCAGTTCGTCCCGCCGAAGACCCGATACCCGGAATACGTGCCCCAGGAACGGATTTCCGGCGTGGTCAGAGGCTGTTCCTGTGCCACCGGCGAACCGCATGCGGCCCGCACGGGCAGGGCCCGCGTCAGCGGCGTGTCCCGCCGGACGGGCCCGAGGGCCTGTCTGACGATTCCCGCCGGGCCCGCGACGCCTGGCACCGCACCTCGCCGCGTTGTCGGGCACGCCCACGTACATCCAGTACGAGGGCGACCCTCCGCCTTGCGATGTACGGCACCAGACGCCGCGGGCTGATCCGACGCGAATCGTCAGACAGGCCCTGGTGCGCTCGTACCCCTCGCTCACGTCCTGCCGCCCCTCGGTGACGTTAGGTCAGACTCGGCGCCCGCTTCGGGAGTTGCCCTCTCCCGTGCCTCCCTGCGCCCTTGCGGAGGACGATCCTACGTTTCCTGCCCGGGGGCGCATCAAGGGTCTCATGAGGACACGTGCGCGGGCGTACGGTCCCAGTCCTCCGGCAGTGACGGTACCGCCCAGGACGGGTCCGGGCGCCAGTGCTGCCAGTTCTCCGAGAACGGCGGCCCCCAGGCGCGGATCACCTCCACCGCTGACCGGCCGGCCGCCCGCACCCGCTCGGCCAGACCGGCGTCCACCAGCCCGTCCCGCTGGGCCTGTGCGAACTCGTCCTCGTCCCGCCAGTGCCAGGTGTGGTCCGGGTGCACGGAGATGTCCAGAAAGTGATCCTCGGAGTCCACCCCGCCCGCCCACCGGGTCAGCGGTTCCTCCAGGTTGACGTACCAGTTCTTGAACCGCCAGCCCGGCTCCCAGAACAGCCACACCGACCACGGTTCACCGGGCCGGGCCAGCTTCAGCACGCCCGTGCCGAACCAGCGGTCGCGCTGCACGGTCCGCGGCTTGGTGTAGCGGGACGCGAGCGGTTCCAGATGCACGGGCGTGCCGTCGGCGAGCACGGGCTTGACACACTCGGTGCCCGGCGCCATCCACACGGCCAGCACCTCGGCGTCGTCGCGTACGACGGTGACGGGACGCGCGATGTGGAAGCCCGTGCCGCCGTTCGCCCGGTACCGCCACAGGATCTGGCTCCCGGGCGCCCAGTGGGCCGTCGCACCGCCGCTCTTCACGCGTCTCATCGCTCCGTCGTCCGTCATGCGCAGATATTAGGTGTCATGGCCATACGACGCTGCGGTGAGCGTCACGGTTCACGCCCGGGCGCGGACTGCTCACGGGTGCGTCATCCGCAGGACGTCCAGCGCCTCGTCCAGCTGCTCCTCCGTCAGGTCGCCGCGCTCGACGTACCCGCCCTCCAGCACGGCCTGACGGATCGTCTTCTGTTCCGCGAGCGCCCTCTTCGCGACCTTCGCCGCCTCCTCGTACCCGATGTACCGGTTCAGCGGGGTGACGACGGACGGCGAGGACTCGGCGTACTCGCGCGCCCGCTCCCGGTGGGCCACGATCCCGTCCACGGTCCGGTCGGCCAGCAGCCGGGAGACGTTCGCGAGCAGCCGGACCGACTCCAGCACGTTCTTGGCGATGACCGGCAGCATGACGTTGAGCTCGAAGTTGCCGGCGGCGCCGGCGGTGGCGACGGTGGCGTCGTTGCCGATCACCTGGGCGCAGACCATGAGCACCGCCTCGGGAATGACGGGGTTCACCTTGCCCGGCATGATCGAGGAACCCGGCTGGAGGTCCGGCAGGCTGATCTCGGCCAGCCCGGTCCGCGGCCCGGAGGACATCCAGCGCAGATCGTTGGCGATCTTCGTCAGGCTCACCGCGACGGTCCGCAGCTGACCGCTGGTCTCCACGATCCCGTCCCGGGCGCCCTGCGCCTCGAAGTGGTCGCGGGCCTCGGTGAGCGGCAGCCCGGTGGTGCGGGCCACCTCCTCGATGACGGCGGCGGAGAAACCGGGCGGGGTGTTGATGCCGGTGCCCACGGCGGTGCCGCCCAGCGGCAGCTCGGCGAGCCTCGGCAGCGAGGCCTTCAGCCGCTCGACGCCGTGCCGGATCTGGGCCGCGTACCCGCCGAACTCCTGGCCCAGGGTGACGGGCGTGGCGTCCATCAGATGGGTCCGCCCCGACTTCACCACGTCCGCGAACTCCTCGGCCTTGCGGGCGAGGGCGGCGGCCAGGTGCTCCAGGGCCGGGATCAGGTCCCGGGTGACGGCGGCGGTCGCGGCGATGTGGATGGAGGAGGGGAAGACGTCGTTGGAGGACTGGGAGGCGTTGACGTGGTCGTTGGGGTGCACGTCGCGCCCGAGGCGCTCGCCGGCGAGGGTGGCCAGGACCTCGTTGGTGTTCATGTTCGACGAGGTGCCGGAGCCCGTCTGGAACACGTCGACCGGGAAGTGCTCGTCCCACCGGCCCTCGGCGACCTCCTCCGCCGCCTCCTGGATCGCCCGGGCGACGTCCTTGTCGAGCACGCCGAGCTCCGCGTTGACCTTGGCGGCGGCGCCCTTGATACGGGCGAGCGCCTCGATGTGCGCGCGCTCGAGGCGCTGCCCGGAGACGGGGAAGTTCTCCACGGCGCGCTGCGTCTGGGCGCGCCACTTGGCGAACGCGGGGACCTGGACTTCGCCCATGGAGTCGTGCTCGGTGCGGTATTCGGTCATACCCGGTACAGCGCGGGGCGGGGGGTGGATGTTCCTGGGGACTGCCGTCCGCGGACCGCCGCTTCGGCCCGAACGGCCTCGTCCTCGAACGCCGGACGGGCTCGTGATCAACCCCCCGGCGTTCGAGGAGCGAGGTCGGCTACGCCGCTGCCAGGGCCTCCGTGGGAGGCAGGCGGGCCGCGCGCAGGGCCGGGTAGAAGCCGGCCAGACCGCCGATGGCCAAGGTCGCGGCGACACCGCCGGCCATCGCCCAGGCCGGCACCACCGAGGGCCAGCCCTGGTAGGCGGCGTAGCCGATGGTGACGCCGATGCCCAGGGCCACCCCGCCGATCCCGCCGAGGGCGGACAGCAGCAGCGACTCGCACAGGAACTGGGTGCGGATCTGGCCGCGGGTGGCGCCGAGGGAGCGCCTGAGCCCGATCTCGGCACGGCGTTCCAGCACGGAGATGACCATGGTGTTGGCGACGCCGACGCCGCCGACGAGCAGGGCGACGGCGCCGAGGCCGAGGAGCAGCCCGCTGAGGGTGTCGTCGGTGGCCTGCTTGGCGGCCAGCGCGTCGGAGGGGCGGGAGACCTCGACCTCGTTGGGGTTCTCCGGGTTGGCGGTGGCACCGAGAACGGACTGGACGTCGGTGACGGCCTTGTCGTTGGCGCGGGCGTAGATGGTGGTGGGATACCCGTCGAAGCCCAGCTCGCTCTTCGCCGCCGACCAGCCCACCAGCGCCGCGGAGTCCAGCTCGGGTGCGAGCTCGTCGGGCGCGAGGATCCCGGTGACGGTGAACCACTCCCCGCCGAGCCACACACGGGCGCCGGCCTCGTACACGCCGAGCTGCTCGGCCGCCCGGGCGCCGAGGACGGTGGCCGGGTAGCGGGCGTCGGCGGCGCTCAGCCAGCGGCCGTCCACGGTCTCGGCGCCGACGCTCTCCGGCAGGTCGGCGCGGGCGGCGTAGACGCTGATGCCCCCGGTCTCCACCTCGGGAATGTGATCGTTGCGGTACACCTTGGCGTCGGTCCTGCCGATCGCGGAGACCGACTCGACCGAGGCGATGTCGCCCACCATCGCGACGGCCTGCTCCGGAAGGTGGGCCCGGTCGCCGGTGAAGGTCTGGCCGGGGGAGACGGTGAGCAGGTTGGTGCCCAGCGCCGCCAGCTTGCGGTTGAGCTGCTCCTGGCTGGAGGTGGAGATGCCGACCACGCCGATCATCGCGGCGATGCCGATCGCGATGCCCAGCGCCGACAGGAACACCCTCATCGGGCGGGAGCGCAGGCCGGAGCCGCCGACCCGGAGCACGTCGGCCGGGCGCATCCGGGCCGGCCTGGGGCGGGGCGCGCCGGGGCGGGGCGGTGCGGCGGTACTCACACGCCCACCTCGTCGTGCACACGGTCCGGCGCGCCCGAGTCGTGCTCGATGCGGCCGTCCCTGACGCGGACCTCCCGAGGCAGGGACGCCGCGATGTCCCGGTCGTGGGTGATGACCACGACGGTCGTCCCGGCGGCGTGCAGTTCGTGCAGCAGCTCCATCACCACGGCGCCGGAGCGGGAGTCCAGCGCGCCGGTCGGCTCGTCGGCCAGCAGCAGCGGCGGGTCGCCGAGCACGGCGCGGGCGATGGCCACGCGCTGCTTCTCACCGCCGGAGAGCTGGTGCGGCTCGTTGTGGAGCCGATGGCCGAGGCCCACCCGGCGCAGCGCCGCCTCCGCCAGGCGGCGGCGTTCGCGCAGCGGGCGGCCGCTGTAGAGCAGGCCGTCGGCGACGGAGTCCAGGGCGGGGACACCGGGGGCCAGGTGGAACGCCTGGAAGACGAAACCGATGGTTTCGGCGCGCAGCGCGGACAGTTCCCGGTCGCTCAGCTCGCCGATGTCGTGGCCGTCGATGCGCACGGTGCCGGAGGTCGGGCGGCTGAGGGTGCCCATGATGTTGAGCAAGGTGGACTTGCCGGAGCCGGACGGGCCGACGACGGCGAGCAGTTCGCCGCGGCGGACGGTCAGACCGGCGCCGGCCAGGGCGGCCACGTCCCCGTAGCTCTTGGACACCGCGGTCAGCTCGATGACGGGCGGATTCACCGGGCGACCCCCACGACCAGGCCTTCGGTGACGCCGGTGCCGGAGATCTCGACCATGCCGTCGGCGAACATGCCGGGTTTCACAGGGAGATACTCCACCCGGCCGCCGCGGACGGCCTGCACGGCATAGCCGCCCTCCCGCCGCGCGGTCAGGGCCTCGACCGGAACCGCGAGAACGTTCCTGCGGGTCTCCGCCCTCAGGATCACATCCACCGGAGCCGCCTGGTAACGGCCCAGTTTCCGCTGGTCCTCGACGGACAGCTGGACGGGCAGTGTGGCGTCCTGGGCGCTGCCGGAGCCGCCGCTGCCGGAGGCCGCGCCGCCCTGCGAGGGTGCCGCGGTGGCGGCGGTGCCGACGTCGGTGACCGTGGCCTCCACCGAGGTGCCGTCGGGGAGCCGGACGGTGGCCTTGGTGCCGTCGTCGACGAGGTCCTCGTACCGCACGTCGAGGTCCACGCCGACGGTCCGCTCGGTGCCGGTCCAGCTCAGGATCTCTCCCGTGGGCACGGTGCCGATCGCGGCCTTGACCTCGGCGACGCGCCTCGCCCCCGGGGCGAGAACGGCGTCGCCCGGCGAGACGGTCCCGGTCCGCTCGCGGCCGAGGTCGTCCTGCCAGGCCCTGACGGCCTCGGCGGTGCCTTCCGTGTACGCGTCGTCCACGGTGAAGCCGGTGTAGCCGAGCTTCGCGAGGTTCTTCTCCAGCATCGCCACGTCCTTGCCCTCGCTGCCCACATCGAGCGTGCGGTACAGGGGGGTCGAGCCGTACAGCAGCGGCACCTTCCGATCGTCCACGCGGTACACGGCCTCGCCGCGGCGGATGGTGTCGCCCTCACCGGGCAGCGCCGTGAGGATGCCCGCGCCCGATCCCTCGCCGCTCTTCGACGATGTGCCGTCCCGCGTGTCCCCGGCCGAGGGGGACGAGGCGGCGCCGGGGGCCTGGACGGCCGTCGCGGTGCCGTAGCCGAGGCTGCCGTCCACGGTCTCGGTCCGGGTCAGCGTCGTGCGCTCGACCTCGGCGGTCTTCGACGGCCCGGACGGCGCGGCCGAGGGCCGGTCGTCCCCGCCGCCTCCCAGGGCGCCGGTGGCGGCCGCCCCCGCGGCGCCGGCGACGGCCACCGCGGCGAGCACGGCCAGGGCGGTGCGCAGCCGCCGCGGGCGCCGGCGCGGCGCGGGACCGGCGGCGGCGTCGCCGTCGGGGTGGACGGCAGGGGCCGCGTCGGTGTGGTCCTGCACGGTCATCGGCCGCCACCGCCGCCCTTGATCATGATGCCGCCGGCGGGGCGCTCGGCCTGGCAGGCCTGCATCGCGCTCTGGAACGTGCTGCTCTGGGGGTCGAGGCCGCTCATGTCGATCTGCATGGAGCCGCCGTTGATCTCCGGATCGGGGAAGCCGGGCACTCCGTGCTCCCGTACGCACTTCGCCCACTCGGCCGCCTTGGCCGGGTCGATGGTGCCGCCGCCGGCGTTCTGGCCCTGCGGCGACAGGTCCTGGCAGGCCTCCCGCGCCTTCTTGAACTCACTGGAGTTCGGATCCAGGCCGTCGCCCGGGCCGATCTTGATGGACCCGCCGTCGGACGGGTCCGGGAAGTTCGCCACACCGTTGTCGCGCATGCACTGGGCGTAGGCCAGTGCCCGGTCCTGGGGGCTGGTGGGGGAGGGGCTCGCCTTGCCGCCGGAGTCCGCCGAGTCCGAGGAGGAGCCCGAGCAGCCCGTCAGCAGGGCCCCGGCCAGCAGCAGGGACGCCACCGGGAGGGCCCGTGCGGCGCCGCGCGCGATGCTCCGTCCGCCGGTCCGCGCGATGCTCCGTCCGCGAGTCCGTGCGGTGTTCCGTTCATGTGTCTGGGTCATGCCGCACAGAGCTACCGGCCCGGCGGTTACACCACGGGAACGTCCGCTGTTATCTCCGTGTAACCGCGCGTCCTGCATCCTTGTCCGATATGCGGGTGCTGATCGTCGAAGACCACCGGGAACTGGCCGAGACCGTGGCCACCGGGCTGCGGCAGGACGGCATGGCCGTCGACCTCGCCTTCGACGGGCAGGAGGCCGTGGATCTGGCGACGGTCCACGACTACGACGTCGTCGTCCTCGACCGCGACCTGCCCGTGCTCCACGGCGACGACGTGTGCCGGACGCTGATCGACCACGGAGGCCGGGCCCGCGTCCTGATGCTCACCGCCTCGGCCACCGTCGAGGACCGGGTCGACGGCCTCGGCCTCGGTGCCGACGACTACCTCACCAAGCCGTTCGCGTTCGCGGAGCTGATCGCCCGGGTGCGGGCGCTGGCCCGGCGCGCGCAGCCCGCCCTGCCGCCCGTGCTCACCCACGGCGACCTCACGCTCGACTCGACACAGCGCACGGCGCGGCGCGGCGGCCGGCGGCTCGACCTGTCCCCGAAGGAGTTCGCCGTACTGGAGCTGCTGATGGCCGCCCGCGGCGGTGTCGTCTCGGCCGAGGAGCTCCTCGAGCGCGCCTGGGACCACGCCGCCGACCCCTTCACCAACACCGTCAAGGTCACGATCAGCCGGCTGCGCCGCAAGCTGGGGGACCCGCCGGTGATCGAGACGGTGCCCCATGCCGGTTATCGCATCTGACCCGTCGGGCCGGGCGCCCCGCCGCATCGGCGTCCGCGTCAGCCGTATACGCGTGCGCCGTATCCGCGTCCGCCTTCGCCGCGCCGTCGCGCGCATCCGCCGTATCCGCGTCCGCGTCCGCTGGACGGTGCGACTGCGGCTGACCCTGCTCTACGGCGCGCTGTTCCTCGTCTCCGGGGCGGCCCTGCTGATCATCACCTACGTCCTCGTCGCGGGCAGCGGCACCCCGCAGCTGTTCGTCTCCTCCAGGATCGGCTCGAACGTCCTGTTCCAGAGGCTCGACCCCGAGGTGGTGCGGCGGTTCATGGGCAACCGGGCCGCGGAGCAGCGCCAGGCGATGCTGGGGCAGCTGCTCACCCAGTCGGCCATCGCCCTCGGCCTGATGTCCGCGGTGTCGGTGGCGCTGGGCTGGCTGATGGCCGGGCGCGCGCTGCGCCCCGTGCGGACCATGGCCGACAAGGCCCGCCGGATCTCCGAACGCAACCTCCACGAACGCCTCGCCGTCCCCGGCCCGGACGACGAGCTGAAGGACCTGGGCGACACCATCGACGACCTGTTGTCCCGCCTCGGTGCCGCCTTCGGCGCCCAGAAGCGTTTCGCCGCCAACGCCTCCCACGAGCTGCGGACCCCGCTCACCCTGCAACGCGCGATGATCGAGGTCGCGCTGGCCGACCCCGCGGCGGACGCCGAATCGCTGCGCCGTGTGTGCGAGCGGGTCCTGGCCGCCGGTGAGCACCAGGAGCGTCTCATCGAGGCCCTGCTGATGCTCGCCCGCAGCGAGCGCGGCCTGGACCGCCGAGAGCCGGTGGACCTGGTGCGGGCGGCCGGGAACGTCCTGGGCGACGGCGGCCCCGAGGAGCCGCGCGTCGAGGTGTGCCTCGCGCCGGCCGCCACCTCGGGCGATCCCCGTCTGGTGGAGCGGCTGGCCGCCAATCTGGTCGGCAACGCCCGGCGCCACAACCTGCCGGGAGGCTGGGTCCGCGTCTCCACCGGGACGGTGCGCGGGCGCCCGTTCCTGCGCGTGGTCAACAGCGGGCCGGAGATCCCGCCGGACCGCATCGACGCACTGTTCGAGCCCTTCCGCCGTCTGGAGTCCCGCACCGGGAGCCCGCAGGGGCACGGCCTCGGGCTGTCCATCGTCTCGGCCGTCGCCGCCGTGCACGACGCCGACCTGACGGCCGAGCCCGGCCCCGAGGGCGGCCTGGACATCACGGTGGCCTTCCCCCGTGCCTCACGTTGAGGCCGTTGCCGTTGCCGTTGCCGTTGCCGTTGCCGAGGACGAGGGAGACGGGACGGGTAGGGGCGGCGGGGGCGCAGTATCCGTCAGCGGGCTTCGCCGCGGGCCGTCCCCGCCGCCACCGGAGGCACTACGCCAGCCCCGGCCCCCGCACCGGAATCGTCGTGAACGTCGGCTGCGGCGCCGGGTCCTGGAAGAAGTCGTTGCCCTTGTCGTCGACGACGATGAACGCCGGGAAGTCCTCGACCTCGATCTTCCAGACGGCCTCCATGCCGAGCTCCTCGTACTCCAGGACCTCGACCTTCTTGATGCAGTCCTGGGCGAGGCGGGCGGCGGGGCCGCCGATGGAGCCGAGGTAGAAGCCGCCGTGGGCGTCGCACGCGTCGGTGACCTGCTTGCTGCGGTTGCCCTTGGCCAGCATCACCTTGGATCCGCCCGCCGCCTGGAACTGCTCGACGTAGGAGTCCATGCGGCCGGCCGTCGTCGGGCCGAAGGAGCCGGACGCGTAGCCCTCGGGGGTCTTCGCCGGGCCCGCGTAGTACACCGGGTGGTCCTTCAGGTACTGCGGCATCTCCTCGCCCGCGTCCAGCCGCTCCTTGATCTTGGCGTGCGCGATGTCGCGGGCCACGACCAGCGGGCCGGTCAGGGACAGGCGGGTCTTGACCGGGTACTTGGTCAGCTCGGCGAGGATCGTGTCCATCGGCTGGTTGAGGTCGATCCTGACGACGTCGGAGGACTCGTCCAGGTGCTCGTCGGTCGTCTCCGGCAGGAAGCGCGCCGGGTCCGTCTCCAGCTGCTCCAGGAACACGCCCTCGGCGGTGATCTTCGCGACGGCCTGGCGGTCCGCGGAGCAGGACACCGCGATCGCGACCGGGCAGGAGGCGCCGTGCCGGGGCAGGCGCACCACGCGCACGTCGTGGCAGAAGTACTTGCCGCCGAACTGCGCGCCGATGCCGATCTTCTGGGTCAGCTCGAAGACCTTCTGCTCGAGGTCCTTGTCGCGGAAGCCGTGGCCCAGCTCCGAGCCCTCCGCCGGGATCTCGTCCAGGTAGTGCGCGGAGGCGTACTTCGCGGTCTTCAGGGCGTACTCCGCGCTGGTGCCGCCGACGACGATCGCCAGGTGGTACGGCGGGCAGGCGGCCGTGCCGAGCGAACGGATCTTCTCCTCCAGGAACTTCATCATGGAGGCCTCGTTCAGGACGGCCTTCGTCTCCTGGTAGAGGAAGGACTTGTTGGCGCTGCCGCCGCCCTTGGCCATGAACAGGAACTTGTAGGCGCCGCCGTCGGTGGCGTACAGCTCGATCTGGGCGGGGAGGTTGGAGCCGGTGTTCTTCTCCTCCCACATGGTCAGCGGGGCCATCTGCGAGTAGCGCAGGTTCAGCTTGGTGTAGGCGTCGTAGATGCCGCGGGAGAGGGCCTTCTCGTCCTCGCCCTCGGTGAGGACGTTCTGGCCGCGCTTGCCCATGACGATGGCGGTGCCGGTGTCCTGGCACATCGGCAGCACGCCGGCGGCGGCGATGTTGGCGTTCTTCAGCAGGTCCAGGGCGACGAACTTGTCGTTCGCGCTGGCCTCCGGGTCGTCGATGATGCGGCGCAGCTGGGCGAGGTGGGCCGGGCGCAGGTAGTGCTGGATGTCGTGGACGGCCTCCTCGGCCAGCTTGCGCAGCGCCTCCGGCTCGACCTTGAGGAACGTACGCCCGTCGGGCCCCTCGACGGTGGAGACGCCCTCGGACGTCACCAGCCGGTACGGGGTGGTGTCCTCACCCTGGGGGAGCAGATCGGTGTACGCGAACTCAGGCATCGCAGCCCATTCCTCACTCGGCAGACGGCTGCCCGCCGACGCCGGCGGGCACCGACCAGCCTAGAACCTGCCACTGACGGCGAGGTTGTGAGGTCCGGCTCAGTTCACCGTCCGTACCTCGCCGGCCCGGTCGGGCCCGGTCCGGCTCGGTCCCTCGAACGGCTTCCGGGCCGCTTCTCGTGCGCAGAGGTGTCGCGATCTATCGTGTTTGGGTACGCTGCTGCCGTGGACCTTCAGAAGCAGACCGCCGCCCCCGCCACGGAGCTGCGCGCCTCGGACGCCGACCGTGACCGCATCGCCGACATCCTGCGCGACGCCCTCGCCGAGGGACGTCTGAGCGCCGACGAGCACGCCGAGCGCGTCGAGGGGGTGCTGAACGCCAAGACGGTCGGCGAGCTGGAGGTCTTCATCCAGGACCTGCCCGCCGCCCACCAGGTCCGTACGGCGCCGGCGTACGCCTTGGCGCCCAATCGCCCGGCCGCCGGTGCGATTCCCCAGGAGGCCGACGAGAACGTGGTGGCGGTGTTCAGCTCGGCCATGCGCAAGGGCCGCTGGCGCGCCGGGCGGCGGCTGCACGCGTACGCGGTCTTCGGCAGTGTCGAGATCGACCTCAGCGAGGCGATCTTCGAGTACCAGCAGGTCGTGATCAAGGCCGTCTCCGTCTTCGGCGACGTCCAGATCCGCGTCCCGGAGAACGTGTCGCTGCGCGGCACCGGCGGCGGCGTCCTCGGCAACTTCGAGGTGGCGCCGCTGGACTCGTCCGAGTCCGACGCGCCCGTCGTCTACGTCGACGGCTGGGCGATCCTGGGCAACGTCGAGGCACGGCCCAAGCGCGGCAAGCTCGTCGCCGACATCCTCGACCGTGTGCAGCGCAAGGTCGACAGGAGTTTGCGCAAACATCTGTGAGGCGGTCGCGAACCAGCCATGGGCACCTCTGACCAACCGCACGGTCGGGAACTCAGTGCATAGGCGCGCGCACAGCGGGTAGGCCTTGCTGCATCGTCTCTCGCTCGCGAAGCCGTCGTCAGGAGAAGACCGTGCTGCAACCGCCGCATTCGTCCCTGCAGGTAGCTGCCGTTCCGGCCCCGCGGGTGCCAGTGCGGGACAGGGACCAAGACGCACCCTGGCACACCGAGGCGGTGTGCCGGCGCGACGAGGCCGGCCTGTTCTTCGCGCCCTCGAAGGAGCCCACCGCCGCGCGGCTGTCGCGCGAGGAGGCGGCCAAGCGGGTCTGCGCGCGCTGCCCGGTGATGGTCGAGTGCCGCGAGCACGCGCTGCTGCAACCGGAGCCGTACGGCGTCTGGGGCGGCCTCACCGCCGCCGAGCGCCGCGTCGTCCTCGCCCGGCGCCGCCGGCGCGAACTGGAGCTCAAGAAGGCGGCCCGCACGACGGGCCGTATAGCGGCGGCCGGCTAGCCGGGGCCCGGGTCCCGCCGGGTCCCGCGTGCCCGGCAGGGCCTTTCACGGCACGCCGGCCCGCGTCCCTCGGCACGCGTATGGGGCGCTCCCTCCGCACAGGGAGCGCCCCATACCTGCTGTGCCGGGTCCTGGCCGGGCGCCGGCCGCCCGCCCGCTACCTCGCGCGGTCGAAGTCGATCGCGCTGTACGCCCGCAGCTTGCTCAGCCGGTGTTCCGACTCGATCCGCCGCACCGTGCCCGACTTGGACCGCATGACGAGCGAGTCGGTCGTCGCCGTCTCCGAGCCGTAGCGCACTCCGCGCAGCAGCTCGCCGTCGGTGATGCCGGTGGCGACGAAGAAGACGTTCTCGCCCGAGACCAGGTCGTCCGTGGTCAGCACGCGGTCGAGGTCGTGCCCGGCGTCGATCGCCCGCTGCCGCTCCTCGTCGTCCTTCGGCCACAGCTTGCCCTGGATCGTGCCGCCCAGGCACTTCACGGCGCAGGCCGAGATGATGCCCTCGGGCGTACCGCCGATGCCGAGCAGCAGGTCGACGCCGGTGCCCTCGCGCAGTGCGTAGATCGAGCCGGCCACGTCGCCGTCGGAGATCAGCTTGATGCGCGCGCCCGCCTCCCGGACCTCCTGGATGAGGCTCTGGTGGCGCGGCCGGTCCAGGATGACGACGGTGACGTCCTCGGGGGTGCCCCGCTTGGCCTTGGCCACGCGCTTGATGTTCACCGACACCGGCGCGTCGATGTCCACGAAGTCGGCCGCGTCCGGGCCGGTCACCAGCTTGTCCATGTAGAACACGGCGGAGGGGTCGAACATCGCGCCGCGTTCGGCGGCGGCCAGCACCGCGATCGCGTTCGGCATGCCCTTGGCGGTCAGCGTGGTGCCGTCGATCGGGTCGACCGCGATGTCGACCTCGGGGCCGGTCCCGTCGCCCACGTGCTCTCCGTTGAAGAGCATCGGGGCCTCGTCCTTCTCGCCCTCGCCGATGACGACGACGCCGTTCATCGAGACGGTGGAGACGAGGGTCCGCATGGCGCGGACCGCGGCGCCGTCGGCGCCGTTCTTGTCACCGCGCCCGACCCAGCGGCCCGCGGCCATCGCCGCGGCCTCGGTGACCCGGACCAGTTCCAAAGCGATGTTGCGGTCGGGAGCCTCTTCGGGGACTTCCAGCTCGGACGGCAAGTGATGATGCTCGGTCATCGGAGCGCACCTTTCTGATACGACGACGGCCGGATGAGGGTGTTGGCCCTGACTCTATCGCCGAGTCGACAAAATGAGCAGGGGACCCCACGGATGAGCGGTCCGGGCACCTGCGACGATAGAGGGCGTGGCAGGTTCGAACGGCAAGCAGAAGTCGGTCCGGAGCATGATCCTCTCCCTCGGGGTGATCGTGATCGCGGCCGCGAGCGTCTATCTCTTCATCCCGCACGACGATCACGCTCCCGACATCAAACGGGTCGACTACCGCGTCGAACTGCTCACCGCGCGCCGCGCCGCCCCGTACCCCGTGGCCGCGCCCGAGGGCCTGCCCGAGACCTGGAAGCCCACCTCCGTCCGCTACCGGGCCGACCAGGACAACCGCTGGCATCTGGGTTTCCAGGATCCCGAGGGCCAATACGTGGCGATCGAGCAGTCCACTCAGAAGCGCAAGGACTTCATCGACGACGCCAGCCAGGGCGGCCACGCCACCGAGGTCACCCAGGAGATCGACGGCCGCACCTGGACCCGGTACACCGGCGGCCGCTACGACGCCCTCGTACTGGAGGCCAAGGGCTCCACGACGGTGGTGGCGGGCACGGCCTCCTTCGGTCAGCTGACGAAGATGGCGCAGGCGCTGGAGCTGAAGAAGTCCTGACCTTCCGCGCCGGGCCCCGGGGACCGCACCCGGCCCCAGCGGACCTCATCCGCCCCCGGGGACCTCACCCGGAGGACTCCGTCTCGTCCTCGGTGGCCTCCTCGGCCAGTGCGGCGTCCAGGCGTGCGCGGGCGCCCTCCAGCCAGCGCCGGCAGACCTTGGCCAGCTCCTCGCCCCGCTCCCAGAGGGCCAGGGACTCCTCAAGGCTCGTACCGCCCGCCTCCAGGCGCCGGACGACCTCGATCAGCTCGTCCCGTGCCTGCTCGTAGCCGAGCGTCTCGTCCGCCGCTGCGGTGCCGCCTGCCGCGGTGTTGCTTGTCATCCGCCCACCCTATGTGTCGACACGAACTGTGAACGCGCCCTCGGCGACCCGCGCGCGCAGCGCCTCGTCCGCCGCCACCTCGGCCGGGTCGCGGACCACGTGCCCGTCGGCCTTCTGGAGCACGGCGTACCCGCGGCGCAGCGTCGCGGCGGGGGAGAGGGCCACCACGCGCGCGTGCGTGTGCGTCAGTTCCGAGTCGGCGCGGTCCAGCAGGTGCCGCAGCGTGCGCCGGCTCCGGTCCAGCAGCGAGGCGACATGGTCCGCCCGCTCGTCGATCATGCGGTGCGGATCCTCCATGCAGGGCCGCGCCAGCGCGTGGGCCAGGCCCCGCTCCTCCCGCTCGACCAGCGCGCTCACGCACCGCCGGGCGCGGTCGCGCAGCTGCCGTACCCGCTCGAGCTCCTCGCCGACGTCCGGCACGACCTTCTTGGCGGCGTCGGTGGGCGTGGAGGCGCGCAGGTCGGCGACGTAGTCCAGCAGCGGGGTGTCCGGCTCGTGCCCGATCGCGGAGACGACCGGCGTACGGCAGGACGCCACCGCGCGGACCAGCTGCTCGTCGGAGAACGGCAGCAGGTCCTCCACGCTGCCACCGCCGCGCGCGACGATGATCACGTCCACCTCGTCGAACGCGTCGAGCTCCTTGACGGCCTGCACGACCTGCGGGACGGCGTGCACGCCCTGCACCGCGACGTTGCGCACCTCGAAGCGGACGGCGGGCCAGCGGTGCCGGGCGTTCTCCAGCACGTCCCGCTCGGCGGCGGAGGCGCGGCCGCAGACCAGGCCGATCAGCTGGGGGAGGAAGGGTAGCGCCTTCTTCCGCTCGGGCGCGAACAGCCCCTCGGCGGCCAGCGACTTCTTCAGCTGCTCCAGGCGGGCCAGCAGCTCTCCGACGCCCACCGGCCGTATCTCGGCGGCCCGCAGGGACAGCTGCCCGCGCGGGGCGTACCACTCCGGCTTGGCGTGCACGACGACGCGGGCGCCCTCGCCGACGACGTCGGCGACCGCGTCGAACACCTCGCGGTAGCAGGTCACGCCGACCGAGATGTTGTACGACGGGTCGCGCAGCGTCAGGAACACCACGCCCGCGCCCGGCCGCCGCGACAGCTGGGTGATCTGGCCCTCGACCCACACCGCGCCGAGCCGGTCGATCCAGCCGCCGATGAGCCGCGAGACCTCACCGACCGGCAGCGGGGATTCGGGGGACGTGGTGACAGCCATGCCCGCGAGCGTAGCCGCCGCCACCGACAGCGCGGGCGGTGGCGCCACCGCGCGGGGGCGGTCGCGCCGGCGCGCCGGGCCGGTGCCCCCGGCGCCACCCCCGGCGATCTTCCGGCCGCCGGGCGCGGCCTTACGATGGGTGCCATGACCGCTACGTCTGGCCGCCGTGTCCTGCTCGCCGCCCCCCGGGGCTACTGCGCGGGTGTGGACCGCGCCGTGATCGCCGTCGAGAAGGCCCTGGAGCAGTACGGGGCTCCGGTGTACGTCCGGCACGAGATCGTCCACAACAAGTACGTCGTGCAGACCCTGGAGAAGAAGGGCGCCGTCTTCGTCGAGCGGACGGAGGAGGTGCCGCCGGGCAACATCGTGATGTTCTCCGCGCACGGCGTGGCGCCCGTCGTCCACGAGGAGGCCGAGCGCGGCCGCCTGGCCACCATCGACGCCACCTGCCCGCTGGTCACCAAGGTCCACAAGGAGGCCGTCCGCTTCGCCAAGGAGGACTACGACATCCTCCTGATCGGGCACGAGGGCCACGAGGAGGTCATCGGCACCTCCGGCGAGGCCCCCGACCACATCCAGCTCGTCGACGGCCCCGAGGACGTCGCCAAGGTCGAGGTGCGCGACCCGTCGAAGGTCGTCTGGCTCTCCCAGACCACGCTGTCGGTGGACGAGACCATGGAGACGGTCGACGCCCTCAAGGAGAAGTTCCCGCAGCTGATCTCCCCGCCGAGCGACGACATCTGCTACGCCACGCAGAACCGCCAGCTCGCCGTCAAGCAGATGGGCGCCGAGGCGGATCTCGTCATCGTGGTCGGCTCCCGCAACTCCTCCAACTCCAAGCGCCTGGTGGAGGTCGCCAAGCTCGCGGGCGCGGCCCGGGCCTACCTCGTGGACTTTGCCGACGAGATCGACGAGGCCTGGCTGGAGGGCGTGACGACGGTCGGCGTGACGTCGGGCGCGTCGGTGCCCGAGGTCCTGGTCGAGCAGGTGCTGGAGTGGCTGGCCCGGCGCGGCTTCGAGGACGTGGAGATCGTCAAGGCGGCGGAGGAGTCCATCACCTTCTCCCTGCCCAAGGAGCTCCGCCGGGACCTGCGCGAGGAGGCCGCCGCGATGGTGGCCGAGCGCGGCGGGTCGGGTGCGGCGCAGGCGTGATCGCCGATGACGCCGTGACGGTCAGTCGCCCGTCGTAACGTGGAGCCATGCAGATCTTCGGTGTGGACATCGGCGGGTCGGGGATCAAGGGTGCCCCGGTGGACCTGGACAAGGGCGACCTGGCCCAGGAGCGCTTCAAGGTGCTGACCCCGCACCCGGCGACGCCCGACGGGGTGGCCGACGGTGTCAGGCAGGTCGTCGACCACTTCGGGTGGACCGGGCCGGTCGGGCTGACGTTCCCGGGCGTGATCACCGGCGGCGCCACGGTCCGCACGGCGGCGAACGTCGACAAGAGCTGGATCGACACCGACGCGCGCGCCCTGTTCGGCGAGGCGCTGGGCGGCCTGCCGGTGACCGTGGTCAACGACGCGGACGCGGCGGGCGTCGCCGAGATGCACTTCGGCGCCGGCCAGGGCCGCCGCGGCACCGTGATCCTGCTGACCTTCGGCACCGGCATCGGCAGCGCGGTCTTCGTCGACGGCACCCTCGTCGCCAACACGGAGCTGGGCCATCTCGAGCTGGACGGCCACGAGGCGGAGAAACGGGCCTCCAGCAAGGCCAAGGACGACCACGACCTGTCCTGGGAGCAGTGGGGCCGCCGCGTCGAGAAGTACCTCGCGCACCTCGAGATGCTCTTCTCCCCGGAGCTGTTCATCCTCGGCGGCGGCGTCAGCCGCAAGGCCCACAAGTTCCTGCCCGTCATCAAGGGCGTCAGAGCTCCGATCGTCCCCGCCCAGCTGCAGAACAACGCGGGCATCGTGGGGGCGGCGATGCGGGCGGCGGAGGGCGCGTAGCCGATCGGCGGAGGGCGTGCTCCCGGGCGGCGGGCCCCCCGGGACCGGAGGGGGAGGAGGGAGTGCCCAGGGTGCTCCCGTCCCTCACCGCGGCGGGCGGCGTCCGGCCCGCCCCCGGGCGGGCGCGGGTGCGGCGCGCCGCAGCAGAGCCGTGACCCCCGCGATCAGCGTCCCCCCGTACAGCCACAGCGCCTGTGTGGCGAGCGCGGTGACCAGGCCCATCAGCGTGCCGAGGAAGCCGTCGCCCTCGGCCAGGGGCAGCAGGCCCACGGCGAACCCGATGGGCACCACGACCGGCGAGGTCAGCAGGTCGCCCCGGCGCACCCACACGGCGGTCAGCGCACACACCACCAGGAACAGCACGCCGTACCCGGTCGGGGACCCGCCGAACAGCAGCTGGTCGAGACAGCCCAGCAGGAACATCAGTACCCCGCAGAACAGACCGGCCCCCAGACCCGTGAACCGCGGGTTGGGCAGCCGCCGCAGTCGTCGTATGGCGGCGGCGGGGCCGGAGACGGGCGCCGCGGCGGCCGGCCGCCGCCCGCCGGGCGGACGACGCGTCCCCGGGGGACGCCGTGCCGCGGGCCGGTGGCCCGGCGCGCCCTGCCGTGCCGCCTGGGGCGGCGTCGGGGGCCTGCCGCGTCGCGGTCCGTGCTGCTGAGATCGCGTCCTGGGTTGCTCCACCGGACCAACCTAGGTCTGTTTATGTGCTGAATAGGCCGTTTGACACGCCGCGCGGCGCGGCCTGGCCAAGCGTTCGAACCGCCGCGGGGCCCGGTCCGCGACACGCCGTAGACTGGTGGATCGGCCGCCTGGCCCTCAATCTCCTCACGTACGGGAAGTCGCAACGTGTCGCTCACGATCGGAATCGTCGGTCTGCCGAACGTCGGCAAGTCGACCCTGTTCAACGCCCTGACCAAGAACGACGTGCTCGCGGCCAACTACCCGTTCGCCACGATCGAGCCGAACGTCGGTGTCGTGGGCGTCCCGGACGGTCGTCTCGCCCAGCTCGCCTCGATCTTCAAGTCGGAGCGGATCCTGCCGGCCACGGTCGACTTCGTCGACATCGCCGGCATCGTGCGCGGCGCCAGCGAGGGCGAGGGCCTGGGCAACAAGTTCCTCGCCAACATCCGCGAGTCGGACGCGATCTGCCAGGTCATCCGCGCCTTCAAGGACGAGAACGTCGTGCACGTCGACGGCAAGGTCTCGCCGAAGGACGACATCGAGACGATCAACACCGAGCTGATCCTCGCCGACCTCCAGACCATCGAGAAGGTCCTCCCGCGCCTCCAGAAGGAATCGCGGATCAAGAAGGACATCGCCCCCAAGGTCAAGGCGGTCGAGGAGGCCAAGGAGATCCTGGAGAAGGGCGACACACTCTTCGCGCACGGCATCGTCCAGGGCAGCGAGCGCGCGGAGCTCCTCCACGACCTGCACCTGCTCACGACGAAGCCCTTCCTCTACGTCTTCAACGTCGACGAGGACGAACTGATCGACGAGGACTTCAAGAACGAGCAGCGCGCCCTGGTCGCCCCCGCCGAGGCGATCTTCCTCAACGCCAAGCTGGAGGCCGACCTCGCCGAGCTGGACGAGGAGGAGGCCCTGGAGCTCCTGGAGTCCGTCGGCCAGCACGAGCCGGGCCTGGCCACCCTCGCCCGCGTCGGCTTCAACACCCTCGGCCTTCAGACCTACCTGACGGCCGGCCCCAAGGAGTCCCGCGCCTGGACCATCAAGAAGGGCGCCACCGCGCCCGAGGCCGCCGGCGTGATCCACACCGACTTCCAGAAGGGCTTCATCAAGGCCGAGGTCATCTCCTTCGAGGATCTCCTCGAGACCGGCTCGGTCACCGAGGCCCGCGCCAAGGGCAAGGCCCGCATGGAGGGCAAGGACTATGTGATGCAGGACGGGGACGTGGTGGAGTTCCGCTTCAACGTGTAGCGGGTGCTCTGTCACCACATCACTGTTCTGGTGAATGTGCGGGTCGGGAGGGGTTCGTCTCCGTGGGTGGCGGGCCCCTTTCGCATGCCCGTGCCGACGTGGCGCTGACTCGGTCCTCGATCGCGGGCAGGGTGGGCACTTGTCACTGCCGGAACTGAACGGCCCTGTGCGGAAGGCGGGGACGCGTCCCATCCGTCCGGCTCGCGGGGGACGAGTCCCCTTCGTCCGGTTCGCGGCTGGCGAATCGCTGCCATGGCGAGAACTTGCCATCGTCCGGCCTTCATCCGGGCGTTGCAGGCCGATAGACCCAGTGCATGTTCTCCCCCCTACCGGCTTCGGCCTTCCGGCGCACACGTCGGCAACTGATGTCAGCGACCGCTGCCGCGGTGCTGCTGGGCGCGAGTGCCGCCGCCCTGCAGCCGGCGGCGTCAGCGGTTCCGCAGAAACCCACCGTTCCGGCCAAGGCCTCGGTGACACACAAGGTCACCCTGGTCACCGGCGATGTCGTCACGGTCACCACCATGGCCGACGGCAAGCAGATCGCCGATGTCGACCGACCGGACAGCGCCGTCGGCGGCGTGAAGCTACAAGAGATCAAGGGCGACATCTATGTCATCCCGGACGAGGCGGCCGGGCTGCTGGCCGCGGACAAGCTGGACCGGCGGCTGTTCGATGTCACCGACCTGATCGAGATGGGCTATGACGACGCCGAGGCCGGCAGCGTGCCGCTGATCGCGTCGTTCACCGCGGCGAAGACCCGCGCGGCGGTCGAGCCGAAGGCTCCCCGCGGCAGCAGGCTGACCCGCGAACTGGCGGGCATCCACGGGGCCGCGTTGAGCACCGACAAGAAGCAGGCCCGCACCTTCTGGTCGTCCATCGCGCCTGCTTCCTCGGCAGGCGGGGGAGCCCACACCCTCGGTGAGGGTGTGTCCAAGCTGTGGCTCGACGGTCGCGTGAAGGCCGATCTGAAGGAGAGCGTGCCCCTGATCGGTGCGCCCGAGGCCTGGGCGGCCGGGTACACCGGCAAGGGTGCCAAGGTCGCCGTGCTCGACACCGGTGTCGATGCCGACCACCCCGACCTGAAGGACCGGATCGACGGCACCGCGAGCTTCGTGCCGGGTGAGGCGATCACGGACGTCAACGGGCACGGCACGCATGTGGCCGGCACGATCGTCGGCTCGGGCGCCGCCTCCGGCGGTGAGTACAAGGGCGTCGCCCCCGACGCCGACCTGTTCGTCGGCAAGGTGCTCGGCGGCACCGAGGGCTACGGCCAGGACTCCTGGGTCGTGGCCGGCATGCAGTGGGCGGCCGAGTCCGGTGCGGACGTCGTCAACATGAGCCTCGGGGACACCTACCCGACGGACGGCAGCGACCCGATGTCGCAGGCGGTCGACGAGCTGTCCGCGAAGTACGGCACGCTGTTCGTCATCGCCGCCGGCAACGCCGGCCCGGAGAGCATCTCCGCTCCGGGTGCGGCAGCCTCCGCGCTGACCGTGGCCGCCACGGACAAGCAGGACCAGCTGGCGTCCTTCTCCAGCACCGGCCCGCTTGCCTATTCCGGCGGCATGAAGCCGGACATAGCGGCACCGGGCGTGGACATCACCGCGGCCCGCTCGCAGGACATGACCGATGGTGGTGAGGGCCTCTACCGCACCCTCAGCGGCACCTCGATGGCGACGCCGCACGTGGTCGGCGCGGCGGCCATCCTGGCCCAGGAGCACCCGGACTGGACCGGCGCGCAGCTCAAGGAACACCTGATGAGCACCGCGAAGGGCCTGGCCGACGGGTACTCGCCGTACGAGGTCGGCACCGGCCGTGTGGATGTGGCCGCCGCGGTGCGCACCACGGTCCGGGGCACCGGATCGCTCTTCTTCGGCAACTACACGTGGCCGCACGAGCCGAGCGACGTCGCCGTCACCAAGGACCTGACCTTCACCAACACCGGCACCGCCGAGGTCACGCTGAACCTGGCGCTGACCAACACCGACGGCCCGTTCACGCTGGGTGCGGACTCGGTGACCGTTCCGGCGGGCGGCACGGCCGCGGTCCCGGTGACCGGTGACCCGCAGAATGCTTCGACCGGCCGGAACGTCGGCTACGTGATCGCCACCGACGCGGCCACCGGGCGGCCGGTGACCCGCACGTCCGTGGCGCTGCTGAAGGAGGAGGAGCGCTACGACCTGAACATCAAGCTGGTCGGCCGGGACGGCAAGCCTGCCTCCGGCCAGGTCGTGGTCGTCCAGGCCGGCGACGAGTTCCCGTGGTCGCT
Organism: Streptomyces sp. NPDC006393; assembly: GCF_040628575.1. Taxonomy (NCBI): domain Bacteria; kingdom Bacillati; phylum Actinomycetota; class Actinomycetes; order Kitasatosporales; family Streptomycetaceae; genus Streptomyces; species Streptomyces sp. NPDC006393. The sequence continues at coordinate 66,619 of NZ_JBEXZD010000019.1, read as the reverse complement.
CGACGTGCAGGGCTCGGCGACCATGCGCATGCCGGCAGGCCGGTACACGGTCATGGCGGAGCTGGACGTCCCCGGCGAGAAGCCCGACCGCTCCGGCTATGCCGTGCTGGTCGACCCGGAAACCGTGTTGAGCGCGAGCACCGGCTCCGGCGACGTGGTGCTGGACGCCGGTAAGGCGCGCCTGCTGCGGACCGAGGCGCCGCAGCGCACGGAGGACCGCCAACGCAAGGTCGACTTCAACATCCACTTCAACGGCCTCGACCCGTGGTACGACGTGCGTGGCGCGTACTCGCCGGGCCCGGCCGTCGACGACATCTACGTCTCGCCGACGGAGAAGATGACCCAGGGCGAGTTCACGATGGTCACCCGCTGGCGCAAGGGTGAGCCGCAGCTCGGCCTGAGCGTGCCGGGCGGCCGCGTCAGCTTCGAGGCCGTGGTGCAGCCGGGCAGCCGGGTGGGCACCGCCTCGGACGTGCTGCGGTCGGTCTACGCAGGCGAGGGCGCGGCGGCGGACTACCGGAAGGCCGACGCCAAGGGCAAGGTCGTCGTGGTGGAGCGCAGCGACGCGGTCTCGCCGCAGGAGCGCGCCGCGAACGCGGCCGCGGCCGGCGCGACGGCGCTGATCGTGGTCAACGACGGCGTCGGCGGCCTTCAGGAGTACGTCGGCGAGTCCACCATCCCGGTCGCCACCGTGCACCGCGACGCGGGCAAGGCGCTGATCGCGACGGCCAGGCTCGGCGGCAAGCTGACCGTGAAGCAGACCGAGTACACGCCGTACGTCTACGATCTCACCCGCAAGTACCCCGGCCAGGTGCCCGACCGGCCACTGGTCTACAAGCCCGGCCAAGGCGACCTCGCCCGGATCGACGCCCGCTACTACGCGACCACGGACGGCGCGGCCGAGGGCTACCGGTCCGACGCCGACTTCACCCCGGCGCTCGGGATGCCCGAGCGGGAACGGCACCCGGGCACCCGCACCGAATGGGTGACCCCGGACCAGGTCTGGGTGGAGAGCCACGCGCAGAACGTCGACAGCGACATGCCGTGGGTCATGGTGTCGGGCTACAACACCTACGACAAGGGCACCACCACCGGCCTGGACTGGTTCGCCCCGGCGATCCGGCCGGCGTCCGCCGAGCCGTTCGGCGTGTTCAACTCGCGCGCGCAGAACTACATGATCTTCAACACCCAGGCGTGGAGCTCCTCCAGCGACGCGTCGCAGATGGCCGGCTACCTGCCGTGGGGCATGACGCCGACCCATCTGCAGGTCTTCCAGGGCGACACGCTGATCCACGACAACCCCTACGGCACGGACATGCAGTGGGTGGAGGTGCCGGCGGGCAACCTGCCCTACCGCGCCGTCCTCGACGCGGAGCGGCCCGGCGAGGTCTTCCGGCTCTCGACCCGCACCCACACCGAGTGGACCTTCATGTCGGACACCGTCGACTCGGACACCTTCAAGCCGTTCTCGGTGCTGGAGATGAACTACAGCCTGGAGACCGACCTGCGCGGTGCCGTCAAGGCGGGCCCGCCTCAGCGGATCAGACTCAAGGCGGTGGGCTCGGACGGCGGCACCGTCCCCGGGAACGTCACCAAGGTGACGCTCGACGTCTCCTACGACGACGGCGCCACCTGGCAGAAGGTGGCTCTGGCCAGGGGCACCGACGGCTACTGGACGGGCTCGTTCAAGAGCGCGCACAGCAAGGCCGGCGGGTTCCTCTCGGTGCGCTCGAGCGCCGAGACGGACCGTGGCTACAGCATCAAGCAGGAGATCATCCGGGCATACGGCCTGCGATGAGTCCCATCGTCGGGCCCCGGGGCGGCGACTCCCCGGGGCCCTTCCCGTCGCACCCGCTCCCAGCAGGGACTTTTCAGGGTCTGCCGCCATGGCGCATACTCTCCCCGCTGCCGCACGCGGAGGGGAGCCGGTCGCCGATGCTGGGTGTTCTGGGTCTCGAACCCGTGGACGAGCGCGTCTACCGGGCACTGCTCGGACGGCCGCAGGCCACCGCTGCGCAGCTGTCGGATCTGCTCGTCGTCGCACAAGCCGACATGGACGAGGCGCTGGGCCGCCTGACCGGGTGGGGACTGGTGATCAGGTCCGGGGACGAGCTGTTCACCGCCGCCCCGCCGACGTTGGCGCTCGGCGCTCTGATCAGCCGGCACCGGGACGGGCTGCGCGCGGCCGAGCAGGCACTGGTGACCTTCGCCGAGGAGCACCGGGCGGCGGTGACGGGGCGCGGCATCAATGATCTGATCGAGGTCGTCACGGGCGTCGACGCGATCCGTCATCGTTTCCTGCAGGTGCAGCAGGCGGCCCACACGCAGGTCCGCACCTTCATCACCGCACCCTTCATCGCCGTACCGCCCGACGAGAACACGGCCGAGCCCGTGGCCATCGGCCGTGGTGTGCAGTTCCGGGCGGTGCTGGACCGAGCCGCGCTGGCGGAGCCGGGCATCATCAACGACGCGATCGAGTCACTGCGCAACGGTGTGCACTTGCGTGTCGCCGACCAACTGCCGATGAAACTCGTCCTGGCCGACACCGACCTCGGCCTGGTCCCGCTCGCGGTCACCCCGGCCGGAGAGCCCGGCGCCGTGCTGCTGCACCGCAGTGGCCTGCTGGACGCGCTGGACGCGCTGTTCGAGACCGTATGGCGCACCGCCCAGCCGCTCGAGCTGTCCGGCGCCGGCGGACAAGCCGAAACCATCGTCGAGCTCGGCGCGGAAGGTCCGACCGACGTCGACCGGAGAATCCTCGCCCTGCTGATGGCGGGCCTGACCGACCAGACGGTCGCGACGCAGCTGCGTCTGTCACCGCGCACCTTGCAGCGACGCCTGCGCCACCTCATGGACCTGGCCGACGTTCGGACCCGGATGCAGCTCGGTGGCTACGCGATCCGCCACGGATGGGTCGAGCCGCACTGAGAACTCCGCCTGGACCGACAGGGGGTGCCCGGTGGTCCCAGAGGCCGTCGGGCTGGTCGTAGTGCAGGTCACTCCTGTCGGCGGCCGGCTGGGGTCTGTTCGGAGGTGAGAAGGGTTCCGTCCGCCGCGCGGGCGGTGAGGACGGGCTTCGTGGAACGGGTGTCACCGTGATGTCCGCGTACGTGTACGCGCCTTGGCGACCCCGCCGGTGAAATGGCGTCACGGCGGCTCATGCTCACGACCCCGGCGGCCCGCGCCGTCGGTGTCCCTCGTCTCGGGGCCGGCGGGTTTCGGCAGCTCAGTCCGTGTGCCCGCACCTCGATAGGGCGGCGATAGCCGCTCCGGTTCGGCCGGATAGCGCGGGGCGCAAGAGTGGTTTCCGCCAAGGCAGCCCCCCACCGAATCGTGAGGACCTGAAGATGACCGAAACCCAACTCCGTCCGGCGCCGAGGGAGGTGAGGTCCCCGGAAGCCCCCGCCGCCGTGCTCAGTACGGTCGTCAAGCGGTTCAGCAACGCCAAGGGCGAGGAGTTCACCGCCGTCGACGGGCTGGACCTGCGGATCCGCCGCGGTGAGGTGGTGGCCTTCCTCGGGCCGAACGGTGCCGGCAAGACGACCACCATCGACATGCTGCTGGGCCTCACCCGGCCCGACTCCGGTCATGTGGAGCTGTTCGGGCAGGCGCCGCAGCAGGCGGTGCGCGCCGGGCGGGTCGCCGCCGTGCTCCAGTCCGGCGGGCTGCTGCCCGACCTGACCGTCGAGGCGACCGTGCGGATGCTCGGCTCGCTGCACCCCGGCGCCGACGTCGAGCACGTCATGGCCCGGGCCGGGATCACGGCGCTGCGCCACCGGCGGGTCGCCGAGTGCTCCGGCGGCGAGCAGCAGCGGCTGCGGTTCGCGGTCGCGCTGCTGTCGGACCCGGACTTCCTGGTGCTGGACGAGCCGACCGCCGGCATGGACGTCGTCGCCCGCCGGGAGTTCTGGGCCACCGTCCGCGAGGACGCCGAGCGCGGCATGACCGTCATGTTCGCCACCCACTACATGGAGGAGGCCGACCGGTTCGCCGACCGTGTGGTGATGATCGACCGCGGCCGGGTCGTCGCCGACGGCTCCGCCTCCTCCATCCGCGCCGCCATGACCGGACGTACCGTCTCCGCCCTGATCAGCCCGCGTGACGCGCAGGCGGTGGCGGCCTCGCCCGCGGTCCGCTCCTGCGTGGTCCGCGGCGAGCGCCACTACTTCGACGCCACCGACTCCGACGCCCTGCTGCGGGTGCTGGTCACCCAGACCTCGGCCACCGAGATCGAGGTCGCCCCGCGCAGCCTGGAGGAGGCCTTCATGGCCATCACCCATCAGGGCCGCGACCCCCAGGAGGCCTCGCGATGACCACCGTGACCGCGCCGGCCGCCGTCCCCGTCCGCGCCCGCACCTCGCCGTTCAGCGGCGTCAACCCGACCTTCGTCCGCTACGAGCTGCGCCGCCGCTTCAACCGCCAGACCACCATCTTCACGCTGCTGCTCCCGGCGGTCCTCTACCTCGCCCTGTTCCGCACCGCACCCGCCCACGGGACGCTGCCGCACGGCAACTTCGCCGCCTGGATGATGATCGGCCTCGCGGTCTACGGCGCCGCCATGGCCGCGACCAGCTCCGCGGCCACCATCTCCGTGGAGCGGTCGGCCGGCTGGATGCGCACGATCGCGCTGAGCCCGCTGGCCCCGCCCGGCTATCTGCTGGTCAAGGTGGTCTGCTCGGTCGTCATGGCCGCCGTGCCGGTCGCCATCGTCGGCGTCCTCGGCGCCCTGACCGGGGCGCACACCAGCGCCGAGGTGTGGGTGACCTCCCTGCTCGTCGCCTGGCTGGGAGCCGCGGTGTTCGCCGCGCTCGGCATCGCGATGGGCCTGGTCATGAAGCCCGAGGTCGTGATGCACATGCCGGGCCTGACCATGACCGCGCTGGCCTTCCTCGGCAACCTGTTCATCCCGCTCAGCGGCACCATGCTGGAGATCTCCCGGTACACCCCGATGTACGGGGTCTCCACTCTGGCCCGCTACTGGCTCACCGACGGCTACACCTTCAGCGGCGAGCACTCCAGCCTGGCCGGCGCCGTGTTCAACATCGCCGCCTGGTTCGCGGGCTTCTCCTTCATGGCGATCCGCCGCTTCGCCAAGAGCACGGGCCGCAACTAGGGCCTCCCGCCCGGGCCGTCAGGCCCGCCCTTCCCGCACGACACCCTTCCCGCACGACACCCTTCCCGCACGACACCCCTCCCGCACGACACCCTTCCCGTCCATGGCCGGGGCTCCCCACGCAGCGCCCCTCCCTCCACGGCACCCACAGCACCGCCGTACCGGCCGCAACCCGCGTCAGCGCCGCGCGACAGGTACCCGACACGAAAGGGGGATAGAACAAAATGTTCGCAATCATTGCGCCGGGCCAGGGTTCCCAGACCCCCGGCATGCTGGCCGGCTGGCTGCGCGACCCGGTGTACGCCGAGCGCGTCAGGGCCTGGTCCGAGGCCGCGGACGTGGACCTGGTCCACCTGGGCACCAAGGCCCCGGCCGCGACCATCGCCCGGACCGAGCACACCCAGCCCCTGCTGGTCGCGCAGGGCTTGCTGATGCACGAGGCACTCGCCCCGGCGGCGGCCGCGCAGACCGCGGTGGTGGCCGGCCACTCCGTCGGCGAACTGACCGCCGCGGCGCACGCCGGCGTCCTCACGCCCGCCGACGCCGTACGGCTCGCCGCCGTCCGCGGCCGCGCCATGGCCACGGCCTGCGCCGAGGCGCCCACCTCGATGGCGGCCGTGGTCGGCGGCGAGGCGGCGGCGGTGCTCGACCGGATCGCCGAACTCGGCCTGACCGCCGCCACGTTCAACGGCCCCGGCCAGATCGTCGCGGCCGGACTTCAGGAGGACCTGGACAAGCTGGCCGCCGCGCCGCCGCCCGGCGCCACCGTCAAACCGCTGCCGGTCGCCGGCGCCTTCCACACCCCGTACATGGAGTCGGCGCGCCGGACCTTCGCCGCCGCCGCCGAGGCCACCCCCTTCGCCCGGCCCCACGGGCTGCTGCTCTCCAACGCCGACGGCGAGGTGCTCGCCACGCCCGAGGTGATCCGCCGGCGCCTGGTCGACCAGGTCGTACGGCCCGTGCGCTGGGATCTGTGCCTGGCGGGCCTGGCCCGGCTGGCACCCGCGCTGACGGTGTCCCTGCCACCCGCCAAGACCCTCACCAACATCCTGCGCCGCCAACATCCCGAACTCGCCGTCCTGCCGCTCAACACCACCCGTGACATCGGCAAGGCCCAGGCCCGCCTCGAATCCCTCGAGTCCGCCGTACGGGAGGAGGTGCCCGTCCATGCCGGTGTCTGACCTGCTCGCCCACCGCCGCGCCGACCGCGGCGACCACCCCGCCGTCGTCGACTCCGAGGGCCCCCTCGACTACGCCTCACTGGGCGCCGCCGTGGACCGCGCCGTCGGCTGGCTGCGCGCCGAGGGCGTCACCGCCGGCGACCGCGTCGTCCACGCCGGCCGCAACGACCGCTCCTTCCTCGCCCTCTTCCACGCCACCCTGCGCATCGGCGCGGTCTTCGTCCCCGTACACCCCGACCTGACGGACACCCAGCTCGCCCACATCGTCGACGACTGCTCCGCCGCCCTGGCGATCTGCTCGCCCGGCGCCGGGGCGGGCGCACCGCGCACCGCCGAACCCGACCGTGCCTGGCAGGAGATCCTGCGGACCCCCGCCGACGACTTCACGGCCGAGGTCTCCGACGACGCCGTCGCCATGCTGATCTACACCTCCGGCACCACCGGCCGCCCCAAGGGCGTCGTCTGCCCGCACCGGCAGATGCTCGCCTCGCTGGAGTCCATCAACGCCTGCCTCGGCTACCGAGCCGACGACGTGGTGCTGTGCCGGCTGCCGCTCTCCTTCGACTACGGCCTCTACCAGGCGCTGCTGTGCACCCTGACCGGCGGCACCCTCGTTCTCGCCGAACGCGCCGGGGACATGGGCCTGTTGCGGGTGATCGAGGACCACGGCGTGACGGTCGTCCCCCTGGTGCCCTCGCTGGCGCAGATCCTCACCCTGCTCCAGCGCAAGCACCGCCGGCCCACGAAGGTGCGGCTGTTCACCAACACCGGGGCCCGCCCGGGCAAGGCCGTCATGGCCGAACTGCTCGACGTCTTCCCCGGATCGGGCTTCGCCTCCATGTACGGCATGACCGAGTGCAAGCGCATCTCGATCCTCGACCCCGCCGAGTACGCCGCCCACCCCGACTCGGTCGGCCGGCCCATCCCCGGCGACGCGGTCCGGATCACCGCCCCCGACGGCACCACCCTCGGCCCCCGGCAGACCGGCGAGATCGTCGTCCACGGCGCCACCGTGATGGCCGGCTACTGGGGCGTCCCCGTCGAGCGACAGCAGCGCTACGTCCGCCGCGCCGACGGCTCGCTCGAACTGCACACCGGCGACCAGGGCTGGCTCGACGAGGACGGCCGGCTCTACTTCGTCGGCCGCGACGACGACATGATCAAACGGCGCGGCATCCGCCTCGGCCTGACCGAGATCGAGGACGCCGCCGAACGGATCCCCGGAGTGAGCGCGGCGGTAGCGCTGCGGCCCGAGCCGGAGGACGGCCCGCTGCACCTGGCGGTGCGCACCACGCTCACCGCCGACGAGGTCCGCGCCCACCTGGCGCTGCGGCTCGACCGGGCCCGGCGCCCCGACCGGATCAGTCTCATCGACACCGTGCCCCTGACCAAGAACGGCAAGCCCGACCGCAGGGCCGTGCAGCTCCTTCTCGACCCGCCCGGCCCGCCCCACGCGGACACCGCGCCACCGGCCCAGCCGTCCGCCACCGCGCCGCCCGCCCCGCCGTCCACCCCGGCGCCTCCCATCGCAGAGCCCACCCAGACGAGGACCAGCCATGAACCAGTCGCAGTCTGACCAGCCGACCCAGTCGCACTTCGACCAGCTCGTCGAGCAGGTCTGCGCCGTGACGGTCACCGACCCGGAGACCCCGCTCGTGGACCTCGGCGTGGACTCCCTGCACACCATCGCCCTGGTGATGGCGGTCGAGGAGCGCTACGGCATCGAGATCGACCCCGAGGTGATCGGCGACCCCTCGCTGACCTCCTCCGCCGGCCTGTGGCGCTCGGTGCAGGACCAGCTGGCCGCGGCGCTGCCGGCCAGAGCGGGGAGCTGAGCGCCATGTGGACCGACATACGCCCCGCAGTGGAGATGCCGCGCCTGTTCGAACGGGGCGGGGACGTCATCTCGTTCGCCGGCGGCCTGCCCGACCTGGACGTGCTGCCCCTGGAGACGATCTCCCACCAGCTCTCCCGGCTCGTCCGGCTCGGCGGAAGGCTCGCCCTCCAGTACACCACCCCGCACGTCGCCGGGGCCCTCGTCCCGGCGATCAGCGACCTGATGGCCCGTGAGGGCACCGCCGCTCGCGCCGAGCAGCTGGTCCCGACCGGCGGCTCCCAGATGGGCCTGATGGCCGTCGGCCTCGGGATCGCGGCGCCCGGCGAGACCGTCCTCGTCCAGACCCCCGCCTACCCCGGCGCCGCCGCGGCCTTCCGCACCGCCGGCCTCACCCTGCACCCCGCCCCCGAGGACGCCGACGGCCTCGATCCGGCCGCGCTGCGGGAGACGGTCCTGCGGCTGCGCGCCGCCGGACGGACGGTACGGCTGCTGTACTGCAACCCCACCTTCCAGAACCCGACCGGCGCCACCCTCTCCGTCGCCCGCCGCCACGAACTGCTCGCCGCGGCCCGCGAGCTGGACCTCCTCGTCATCGAGGACAACCCCTACGGCCTGCTGTCCTTCGACGGCGAGACCACCACGGCCCTGCACGCCCTCGACCCGGACCGCGTGGTCTACCTCGGCACCTTCTCCAAGGTGTTCGCGCCGGGCCTGCGCTGCGGCTGGATCGCGGCCCCCGAGCAGCTGGCGCGGGCCCTGCGCCGTACCACCGAGATCATGTCCCTGTCGCCGTCCGCGCTGGCCCAGGCCGCGCTGGCCGCGTTCCACACCCGGGCCGGCTGGAGCGACCTGCTCGACGCCTACCGCACGAGCTACAAGGAGCGGTGCGCGCTCATGGCCGACGCGCTGGAGGCCGAGCTGGGCACCGACGGGCCCTGGCAGTGGGAGCGGCCCGGCGGCGGCTTCTACATCTGGCTGCGCCACCGCGACGGCGTCGACACCACCCGCTTCGCCGAGGCCGCCGCCGAGCACGGCGTCTCCTACGTGCCCGGCAGCCACTTCGGCATCGACGGCGAACACGCCGACGGACTGCGGCTGTGCTTCAGCAACGTGGCGCGGGGGCGGATCGCCGAGGGCGTGACCCGGCTGGCCGCCGCGCTCTCGGCACCCGTGCCGGCCCTGCGGGGAGCGGCCTGATGACCACGGCACTGGACACCAGGCAGGCCCTGGACTGGTCCGCGTTCGCCCCCGGACACCCGCTGGGCGACAGCCCCTGGCGGGTGTGGGGCGTGGGCCTGCTGCGCAGCGCGGGATTCCCGGTCTCCGGGCTGAAGCTCCTCGGCGGCCCGCGCGCGGCCCGCGCGGCGGCCCTGACGTACGGCGGCGGTACGGCCACCGGCGCCCATGGCACCCACGGTGCCCCCGGTGCCCATGGCACCCACGGCGCCCACAACGCCCAGGACGCCCACGCCGCCTTCCGCGCCGCCTACCGCGCCGACACCGACGCCGAGTCCGCGCGGCTCGCCCGGCTCGCCGCCGACGACCGGGTGCGCCGGGCCATCGCCTGGCAGAACCGGACCGTTTACCACCTGCTGGACTCCGTCGCGGCCGGCAAGGGCCCGGAGTCCAAGCGCCGGCGGCGCGAGCGGACCCTCGCCATGTACTGGCTGCGCTACTGCGCCAAGGCCGAGACGATCGGCTTCTTCGGCCCGGCGGCCTGGATCGGCGTCGGGCAGGTGCGGCCGGCCATGGACGTGGAGCACGGCCCGGCGCTGACCGCCGAGAGCCGCACCTTCCTGGAACGCTGGACGGTGGCCGCCCTCGCCGACTGGATGACGGCGCAGCCCGGCGCCCGCTGGTGGTTCCCGCCGGTGCTCCGGCCCGACGTCCACCTCGACGGCGACCGGCTCGTCATGCAGGGCGGCCGTACGGTGCGGTTGCGCGAGGACGACGTCCAGGTGCTGCGGCTGGCCGACGGGGACCGCGGCGGCGAGGCCATCGCCGACGCCCTCGCCGCGACCGCCGGCTGGGACCCGGCGAGCGCCCGGCAACGGGTGGAGAAGGTCCTCACCCGGCTGCTGAAGCAGCGGGTCCTCACCTGGGACGCCAACATCCCCGTCGACGTGCGCGCCGAGGAGATCCTGCGGCGAAGGGTGGCCGGCATCGGCGACCCGGAGCTGTTCGTCCGCTGCCAGGCGGTCCTCGCCGAACTGGACCGGCTGCGCGAGGACATCGACCGCGCGGACAGCGCGGAGCGGCTGGTGGCCGCCCTGGACCGGCTCGACGACTTCTTCGTCCGTACGACCGGACAGGCGGCCTCCCGGGAGGAGGGCAAGGCGTACGCCGGGCGCACCCTGTGCTACCAGGACGCGCTGCGCGATGTCCGGATGGACCTCGGACGGGACTTCTTCGACGCCCTCGCCAGGCCGCTGGCCCTGGTCGCGGACGCGGCCGACTGGTTCGGCAACCGGCTCGCCGAGCTGGTGGAGGCGGAGGTCGCCCGCTTCGTGCGCAAGGCCGCCGGCCGACGCGCGGACGTGACGCTCGCCGACGTCTGGACCCAGGTGCTCGGCCTGTTCTGGGGCGAGAACGCCACCCCGGTGCACACCGCGACCCGCGAACTGGCCGAGAAGTGGCGGGAGGTGCTCGACCTGGACCCGGCGGCCGACGCGTCCGTCCCGGCGCGGCTGCGGGTGGCGGACATCGAGGAGCGGGCCCGCGCGGTCTTCGCCACCGGACCCGTGCGCTCGCCGCACCTCGCCGTCCACAGCCCGGACCTCCAGGTGGTGGCGTCCTCCCCGGAGGCGGTCAACGCCGGCGAGCACACCGTCGTCCTCGGCGAACTGCACGCCTGCCTGGCCACGCTGGACCTGCCCTTCCTCGACTGGACCACCGACGCCGGCTCGCTGCGGGACAAGGTCAACGCGGCGATCGACGGCCCGCGGCTGGTGCCGCTGCTGCCGGTGGAGTGGAAGCGCAACAGCGGCCGGATGGTGCCCGCGCCGATCGGGGCGGGGGACCGGCTGATCGGGTTCACCCGGGCGCCGTACGACGACCGGACCCGCGTCGATCCGGCGGCGGCGATCGCGCTCGCCGAGACGGACGGCACCATCACCGCGACCACCCCCGACGGCCGTACCTGGCCGCTCGCCGAACTGCTCGCGGTGCCGGTCTCCATCATCGCCGCCGACGCCTTCAAGGTCGGGCTCGACCGGGCGCACGCCCCGCGCGTCAGCCTCGACGACCTGGTCCTGTTCCGGGAGACCTGGCGGCTGCCGGTGGCCGGGATCGCCCTGCCGGAGAAGGCCGACCGGGAGCGCGACTACCTCGCGGTGCGCCGCTGGGTGGCCGAACACGCCCTGCCCGACCTGCTCTTCGTGAAGTTCCCCGAGGAGACCAAACCGTCGCTGGTGGACCTCACCAGCCCGACCCTCGTACTCGCCTTCGCCGGCCTCGTCCGCACCGCGCGCCGTCTCGACCCCGACGCCGCCGTGACCCTCAGCGAACCGCTGCCGGCCCCGGACGACTCGTGGCTGACCGACGCCGACGGCGAGCGCTACGTCAGCGAACTGCGGCTCCAGATCAGCAGAAAGGTGCCGGAATGACCGTCCTCGCCTCCGACGCGTCGGCGCCGGTGCTCGGTGCCACCCGGACCCGGGACCCCGACATCGTCGCCACCATCGGCTCGACCCCGCTCGTCGCGCTCGACCGGCTGTTCCCGCCCACGCGGTTCCAGGTGTACGCCAAGTGCGAGCGCTTCAACCCCGGCGGCTCCATCAAGGACCGCGCCGCCAAGTCGATGATCGAGCACGCCATCAACGCCGGCAAGCTCGTCCCCGGGGTCTCCACCGTCGTGGAGTCCTCCTCGGGCAACCTCGGCATCGCCCTCGCCCAGCTGTGCAACTTCTACCGGCTCAGCCTGATCTGCGTCGTCGACCCGCGCACCACCGCGCAGAACGCCGCGATCATGCGGGCCTACGGCGCGACGGTCGAGGTCGTCGACCGCGACCCCGCCACCGGCGAGTACCTTCCCTCCCGGATCAACCGCGTGCGGGCCCTGCTGGAGAGCGTCCCCGACGCCTACTGGCCCAACCAGTACGCCAACGAGTACAACGCCCGCGCACACCACCACACCATGCGCGAGATCTGCGAGGCGCTGCCCGGCGGCCCCGACTACCTGTTCCTCGCCGCCGGCACCACCGGCACCCTGCGCGGCTGCGCCGAGTACATCCAGGAGAGCGCTCTGGCCACCCGGGTGGTCGCGGTGGACGCGGTGGGCAGCGTGATCTTCGGGCCGCCGGAGCCGTGGGAACGCGGGCACCGGCGCACCATTCCCGGGCACGGTGCGGCGGTCGTACCGCCGCTGCTGCGGCCGGGCCTGGCCGACCGGGTCGTGAAGGTCACCGACCTCGACTGCGTGCGCGGCTGCCGGCGGCTGCTCGCCCAGGAGTCCATCCTCGCCGGCGGCTCCTCCGGCGCGGTCATCGCCGCCCTCCAGGGTGCCGCCGACTGGCTGGAGCCGGGCGCGACCTGCGTCGCGGTGCTCCCGGACGGCGGCGACCGCTACCTCGACACCATCTACTCCGACGCCTGGGTCGAGACCCGTTTCCAGGAACCCCAGCCCCAGCCGAACCCCGACCACGAAAGGAGTGAGCCGTGAAGATCCTCGGACGGGACGACGTCAGCACCGCCCTGAGGGGTCTCGAACCCGCCGTCCTCGACGCCGTGCGCAGCGCGTACGTGCTGCATGGCCAGGGCCACTCGCAGGTGCCGTTCTCCAGCTTCCTGCGCCCGCCGCGGCCCACCGGATCCCGCATCATCTCCCTGCCCGCCTACCTGGGCGGCCCGGAGCCGGTGATGGGACTGAAGTGGATCTCGTCCTTCCCGGCCAACGTCGAGCAGGGCCTCCAGCGGGCCTCCTCGGTGCAGATCCTCAACGACCTCAACACCGGCTATCCCAAGGCGCTGCTGGAGGGCAGCCAGATCTCCGCCTCCCGCACCGCCGCGAGCGCCGCCCTCGCCGCCGGCGCCCTGCACGGCGAGCGCCGGGTGCGCACCGCCGGCCTGATCGGCTGCGGCACCATCAACCAGCGCGTCCTCGCCTTCCTCGCCCTGACCCACCCGGGGCTGGAGACGGTCGTGCTCCAGGACGTCGTGCCGGGCCGCGCCGAGGTCCTCGCCACCGAACTGGAGTCCGAATATCCGGAGATCACCTTCCGCACCGGGGACGTCGGCGACGCCCTCGGCGCCGAGACCGTGTCCATCGCGACCACCGACTCCACGTACTGGCTGGACCTGGCCGAGTACCCCGAGCGGCCCGCCGGCCAGGTCGTCCTGCACCTGTCCCTGCGCGACCTGAGCACCGGCTCGGTCCTGGACGCCTACAACGTCGTCGACGACATCGAGCACGCCATCCGCGAGCAGACCTCCCTGCACAAGGCCGAACAGGAGGTCGGCCACCGGGAGTTCGTGCACGCCGAGATCGCCTCGGTGCTGGGCTGCACCGAGCCGCCGGCCACCGACCGCACGGTGATCTTCTCGCCGTTCGGTCTGGGCGTCCTGGACCTCGCGGTCGCGCAGGCCGTCCTCAAGGCCGCCACCGAGGCCGGTCTGGGCACCGAGGCCGCCGGATTCGACCCGGGCAGCCACCGTGTCACCGCGGCGATGCTGGGGAGCGCGGCATGAGCGGCCCGAGCGCACCCGGAACCCTGTTCCCCGAGGGCACCAAGGCCCTGGTCACCGGCGCCTCCCGGGGCATCGGCGCCGCCGTCGCGATCGCGCTCGCCGAACACGGCTGCGACGTCGCCCTCAACTACCGCTCCAGCTCAGCCCGGGCCGAGGAGGTCGCCGAGCGGATCCGCGCCCTGGGCCGCGAGGCCCTGCTGCTGAAGGCCGACATCTCCGACGAGGCCCAGGTGGCCGCCATGTACAAGGAGCTGAAGACCACCTGGCGCTCCCTCGACGTGGCCGTCCTCAACTCCGGGGTGACCGCCGACGGACACCTGGCCGCCATGAGCGCCGCCAAGTGGCAGGAGGTCATCGGCACCAACCTCACGGGCACCTTCTACACCGCCCGTGAGGCCACCAAGCAGATGTACGCGAGCGGCGGCGCGATCGTCCTCATCGCCTCCACCAGCGGCATCGCGGGCCGGGCCGGCCAGGCCAACTACGCGGCCAGCAAGGGCGGGGTGATCTCGCTGGCCAAGACCCTGTCGTACGAGGTCGCCCCGCGCGGCATCCGCGTCAACGTCGTCGCGCCCGGCTTCATCGACACCGACATGGTCAAGAAGGTGCCGCCCGCGCAGATGAAGGAGGCCCTCCAGGCGATCCCCATGGGGCGCATGGGCACCCCGGCGGAGGTCGCCCAGGCGGTCGCCTTCATGGCGAGCCCCGCCGCCTCCTACATCACCGGCAAGGTGCTCACCGTCGACGGCGGAATGATCCCCAACTAGCCCATCTCACAGCACATCTGATCTCTCATCGAAAGGAACACCATGTCCGTCGCCACCTTCGAGGACATCCGCGGCCAGGCCGAAGCGCGCCTGGAGAAGAACATGAAGGTCAAGTCGATGATCATCGACCGGCTCGGCCTGGACGTGGAGCCGGCCGTCGTCTCCGACAACCAGCCGCTGTTCGGCCGCGGCCTGGAGATGGACTCGCTGGACACCCTGGAGATCGTCGTCATGGTCAACAACGAGTACGACGTGCTGATCAGCGACGACGACTTCGAGGCCTTCGGCTCCATCAACGCCCTGGTCGACTTCGTCGAAGCCCGCGAGGTGTGAGCATGACCGTCACCTCCGAGGCACCGGCCCGGAGCGCGAAGAAGAAGTTCGCGTACTCCTCCGACGACATCAAGCGGATGCTGCCGCACCGCTGGCCGATGCTGATGATCGACCGCGCCTACGACGTCGTGCCCGGCGTCTCGGGCCGCGGGGTGAAGAGCGTCTCCGTCAACGAGCCCTTCTTCGCCGGTCACTACCCCGACCACTCGATCATGCCCGGCGTGATGATCGTCGAGGCGATGGCCCAGCTGGTCGCCGTCGTCTACGTCGCCGAGATGATCGAGTCGCCGGAGCCGGTCGGCGACGCCGACCCCTCCGCGAGCGTCGGCTACCTCGGCTCGATCAGCTCGATGAAGTTCTCCCGGCTGGTGGTCCCCGGCGACCAGCTCACCCTCGACGCCAAGCTCGGCCAGCGCCTCGGCGGTCTGCGCCAGGTCTCGGTCCGCGCGAGCGTCGGCAACGAACTGGCCGCCGCCGGCTCGCTCATCGTCACCACGGGCCGCAAGGGCTAGCCCCGCCACCCGTACGAGGCCGTACGAGCCCGTACGCGTACGAGCCCGAGTAGGAGCCCCGTACGCATCCCGACCCGAAGAGAAGGAGGTGTGGAATGTCCATCACGATCCGCCCGTACCAGCAGGGCGACGCGCATGACATCGCGGAGCTCTACAACCGCCACCGCGACAACCCCAACCCGGTGGCCGGAGGCATCACCGGCGAGGAACTGGAGCGCGAGCTGGCCGAGCGGGACACCGGCACGTTCCTGGTGGCGGCGGACGGCGGGCGTGTGGTGGGCACCTTCGGCCTGTTCCACAACACCGGCCGGCGCTCCGCCCGGGCCGGCGAGCTGATCGCCGACATGTTCTTCGTCGCCCCGGCCTACCGGAACGGCGTGATCACCGGACGGCTGTTCACGGAGGCCGTGGAGTGGATGGTGCAGTCCGGCTGCCTGGTGCTGCGGCTCACCGTCAACCCGGCCAACACCGTGGCGTTCAAGCTGTACCGCCGCGTCGGCTGCGTCTCCGTCGGGCAGACCGTGCCCGGCGAGGACGGCAACGTCGAACTGCACAACTACATCCCGCTGATCCTGCGCAGCGTCTTCGCCGACCTCGGCCCCGACGTCCGGGCGGCCCTCGGCGGCCTGAACAGCTTCGCCACCGTCACCGAGTCCCGCGACGACGAACTGCGCTCCGACGTCCGCCTCGTCGACGGCGTCCGCACGGTCGACTACTGCCTGGCGCTGGGGGAGTTCCGGCTCACCGCGAGCGTCGACGTCGACCGCGGCGCCGTACGGCGGGCGGAGGTCACCGGACCCGACGGGACGAGCCGCGCGCTCGGGCTCGCGGAACCCCCGTACCGGATCCGCGCCCCGCGCCGGGCCGAGCCGTACCGGTTCGCCTCCGGGGGGCTGGCGGTGGAGGTGGACGGGGACGACGGGACCGTGCGCGTGCTGGCCGACGGCCACCACGGGCCGGTGTTCGTCTCCACCTGGCCCAGCTGCCGTGCCGACCGCCCGGCCGGCTGGCGCGAGGGCGAACCGCGCGACCTGGAGCTCGCCCCCGTCGCGGGCGGGGTACGGGTCACCGAGCGGTGCGGGGACGACGAGGTCACCGGCACGATCACCCTCACCGACGGGGTGCTCGGCCAGGACTTCGCCTTCACCCGCAGGCCCGGCCGGATCTTCCAGACCGTGGGACTGCGCCAGGGTGCCTTCGTCCAGGACGGCGGCCCGGCCCGCCCGATCGGGCTCGGCCTCGGTGTCCGCGACGCCTCCGAGGTCGTCGCCGCCGCGCACACCGTCCCGCCGGGCGGCGACCTGGCATGGCACGGCGCGGACTGGGACGTCCGGGTGCCGGTCCGCGAACCCGTCCGGCTGATCCACAGCGCCCTGCTGGAGCGGGGCCTCGCGGCCGGCCCGGACGGGGTGGCCCGGCTGCGCACCGAGTTCCACCGCCGGGACACCCGCCGCGCCACCGCCGTGGCCGCGGGACCGGTGGCGGGCCCCCGCCGGATCCAGCTCGACGCGTCCGCCGCGGGCGTCACCGCCTGGAAGGAGGGCACGAGCAAGGTCCTGCGCAGCCCGTTCCCGCGCACCCGGGCGTTCGGCAACAACCCCCGCTGGAGCGCCGGGATGTGGGTCACCGCCGAGCACAGCCGGTTCGGCCGCGCCGGCGGCCTCGGCTGGGGCGTGCGCTCCACCGCCGCCTGGGAGGAGAAGCACCCGCTCGCCCTGTACGGCCCGCAGGAGGGGATCGGCTTCGAGCTGACCGCGCCCGAGGACACCGGCGAACCGGTCCGCGTCGACATCCAGGCGCCCGGCTCCCATGAGGAGGTCGTCCTCTGGATCACCCCCCACACCCCGCGCCGCACCACCGCGGTGATCGACTCCGCCGGCACCCGGTGGGAGCTGGACTCCTCCGAGTTCCGGCAGATCTGGGCCGCGGCCGTCGCCGTACGCCTCTCCGACGGCATCTGGCTGCACTGCCGGCCCGCGGACACCACCGGCGCCGGCCCGGCCGAGGCGGAGATCGTCCTGCGCACCACCCCCTCCGGCCTCCTCATCGGCTGCGCGTCCCCGGCGCGACGGGACAACGCCTGGCACCTGTCCGTCCACCGCGAACCCGCCCTGTGAACACCGCACTCACCGACATCCACACGAAGACATCCACACCGACCGAGACACACACCGGAAGGAACCACCCGTCATGACCACCGCCCCGCTGCGCACCGAGACGGACGACTACACCACCGTCCGCACCACCGTCGGCGCCTACCGGATCACCGCACCCCTGGTCCGTGTCTCCGGCGACGAGCGGATCACCCTGCTCGACCAGTTCCTGGCCAAGTCCGGCGAGTTCGTCGAGCCGGACACCGTCCGCGAGGCGCTGGCGCTGAACGCCGACGGCACCCCGTTCGCGATCCTGCTGCACTTCGAGATCGGCGACGACGCCTGGCTGCTGCCGCGCACCCAGGTCACCGCCGACGAACTGCGCGCCTACCTGGAGCGGCTGGACATTCCCGAGGACGTCACCGTCGAGGTCGAGCCGGAGGGCTGGGGCGCCAGCGCCTTCGAGGGCCCGACCGCCTGGTCCGTGGCCGCGCACTTCGTCGACTTCGACATCTCCGGCCTGACCCTGCACGCCGTCACCGAGTCCGCGCTCCCCGAGGAGCCGGCCGCCCTCGCCCACCTGGCGCGCGTCGGCACCACCGGCGAGTACGGCTACCTGCTCTTGACCAACGCCCCCGACGCCGCCCACGAGGCCGTGCTCGCCGCGGTCGCCGAGCAGGGCGGAGCACCGGTCGGCCCGGAGGGCCTGGCCCGGGTGCAGGCCGAGGCCGGCATGGCCGTCTACGCCGCCGGTTTCGCCGGTCTGACGGTGGGCGAGGCCGACCTCGCCTGGATGATCGACTGGAACCGGATCGGCGAGTTCCACGGCTCCGACGACCTGGAGCGGCCGACCACCGGCACCGCCCGGCTGACCGCGCTGGCCGCCCCCGCCGAGAGCCGGTTCGCCGCCGGTGCGAAGGTCACCGCCGCCGGTCGGGAGGTCGGCACCGTCCTGTGGCAGGCGCCCGCCGCCAACCCCGAGGAGGAGCTGGTCCTCGCCCTCCTGGACGCCCCCTTCTGGGTCCCCGGCCTGGAGCTGGCCGCCGACGACGAGCAGGGCGCCGAGCGCCCGCTGCGCACCGTCACCCTGCCCCGCGTCATCGCCCGTTCGCTCACCACGAGGATCTCCTGATGACCACACCGAGAATCGCCCTCACCGGCCTGGGGCTGATCACCGGGGCCGGGGACGACGTCGAGAAGGGCTGGTCGTCCATCACCGCCGGCACCTCCGGCATCCGCACCAACACCCTCTTCGACACCTCCGAGCTGCTGACCGACTGGGCGGGCATGGTCACCGCCGGGCAGCCGTCCGACGTCGACCGCTGCTACGCCCTCGCCGCCACCGCCATCCGGGAGGCGCTGCGCACCAGCGGCCTCGACCTCGACACCGTCGACCGGGACCGGGTCGCGGTCGTGGTCGGCTCCAGCCTCGGCGCCATGCCCACCCTGGAGGGCGTCCACGCCGGCCTGGTGCACGAGGGCAGGCTGGACGCCCAGGCCGCGGCGGCCTCCCAGCTGCCCTGCGTCGGCGACTACATCGCGGCCGAGTTCGACCTGCGCGGCCCGCGCGTGGTCCTCTCCAACGCCTGCGCCGCCAGCGCCGTGGCCCTCGGCTACGCGGCCGAGCTGCTGTGGAAGGGCGACGTCGA
This sequence comes from Streptomyces sp. NPDC006393, assembly GCF_040628575.1. Taxonomy (NCBI): domain Bacteria; kingdom Bacillati; phylum Actinomycetota; class Actinomycetes; order Kitasatosporales; family Streptomycetaceae; genus Streptomyces; species Streptomyces sp. NPDC006393. The sequence goes on along the minus strand of NZ_JBEXZD010000019.1, from coordinate 47,449 downwards.
CCACGTCATCTGCGGCGGTGTCGATCCGCTCGCCTCCCTGTCGGCGTACGGCTTCAGCGCCCTGGGCGCGCTGGACGCCGAGCCCTGCTCACCGATGTCGGCCTCCAGCGGGCTGACCCTCGGGGAGGGCGCCGGGTTCATGGTCCTGGAGTCCGCCGACCGGGCCGCCGCGCGCGGCGCCCGGCCCCTGGCCGAGCTGGGCGGCTACGGCCTGTCCTGCGACGGCTACCACCAGACCGCCCCCGACCCCAGCGGCAAGGGCGCCTGCGCCGCCATGGCACAGGCCCTGGACACCGCAGGTCTCGGCCCCGAGGACGTCGACTACCTCAATCTGCACGGCACCGGCACCCCCGCCAACGACGCCTCCGAACCCAAGGCCGTCAAACTGCTGTTCGGCTCCTCCGTCCCGCCGGCCAGCTCCACCAAGTCGATCATCGGCCACACCCTCGGCGCGGCCGGCGCGGTGGAGGCGGTGGTCAGCACCCTCGCGATCGACCGCGGCACACTGCCGCCGACCATCAACACCCGGGGCGTGGAGCAGCCGTTCGGCCTGGACATCGTCCCGGACACCGGGCGCCCGGCCGCTCCCGAGGTGGTGCTGTCCAACTCCTTCGCCTTCGGCGGCAACAACGCCTCCGTGGTGCTCCACCGTCCGGGCCGCCCGGGCTCGGCGTCCCGGCGCACGGAGCCCGTCCACGACGTGGTGGTCACCGGCGTCGCGGGCCTGGCGGGCGCCGCCCGCAACACGGCCGAGCTGCTCGCGGCGCTCGCCGAGGACCGGCCCTGCTTCACCGGTCTGGAGGAGGTCGAGGGCGTCGGGGAGGTGCCCGTCGGCCGGATCGACGTCAAGGCCGCCTCCCGCGGCATCAACCCCAGCCGCGCCCGCCGCATGGACCCGCTCAGCCTGCTGGCCGCCGCCGCGGTCGCCGACCTGTACGGCCGGCACGGCAAGCCCTCGCGGGCCGAGGCCGAGGGCACCGGCATCGTCTTCGCGACCGGCTACGGCCCGGTGACGTCCGTCCTCCAGTTCCACAAGGGCGTCCTCCAGCAGGGCATCAACGGCGCCAACCCGGCCCTGTTCGCCAACACCGTCGTCAACGCGGCCGCCGGCCATGTGGCGATGCTGCACCGCTACCGCGGCTACACCGCCACCATCGCCAACGGCGGCACCAGCTCGGTCCTCGCCCTCCAGCTCGCGGCCCGGGTCATCGCGCGCGGCGCCGCCGACCGGATCATGGTCGTGATCGCCGACGAGTTCCCCGAGCAGGCCCTGGCCACCCAGGCCGGACTGCCCGGCTACGCCCGCACCCCGCGGGTCGTCCCCGGCGGCCGCACCGGAACGGTGCTCAGCGAAGGGGCGGCGGCCGTTCTGCTGGAGAGCCGGGAGTCGGCCGCCGGCCGAGGCGCGGACGTCCTCGCCCGGGTCCGCGGCTACGGCGCCTCCGGCGAACCGGCGGGCATCGGCCGCATCGGCCGCGACGGCGAGGCCTGGTCGCGGGCCCTGCGCGCCGCCATGGCCGAGGCGGAGACCGGCCCGGACGGCATCGACACCGTCGTCTCCGCCGCCTCCGGGTACGGCCTGGTCGACCTGGCCCAGTCCCGGGCCCTGCGCCTGGCGGGCCTGGACGGCCGCCCGGTGCTCGCCCCCAAGGCGCTGCTGGGCGAGACGTACGGCAGCGCGGGCGCCCTCGGCCTGGTCGCCGCCCTGAGCGGCGAGATTCCCCGGGGCCGGCTGCTGCTGTCCAGCTTCGCCTACGGCGGCAGCTACGCGGCGGCCGTGTTCGACACGGGGGAGTGAGCGGTGGGCGCGTTGATGGGGCTCGTGCTGGACCCGGTGCTGCGGTGCGGCAGGGACTCCCGCGTGGGAGGCGGGGACGGCCTCGCGGGTGACGAGGCGGTGATCGACTGCCTGGTCACCCACCACCCCCGCCTGCCCCGCGACCGCATGGGCCACCGCCTCAGCCGCTCCGGCCGCTCGCTGATCGCCGAGGCCGCCCGGGCGGTGTACGGCCTGGACCTCACCGCCCGGGACCTCGCCCGCGACCCGCACAAGAGGTGGAGCGTTCCGGCCCACGGGCTGCACGTCTCGGTCGCCCACTGCGACACCTACAGCGCCGTCGCCCTGTCGAGAGGACCCAAGGTCGGTGTGGACCTCCAGGACGAGCGGGACCGGCCGTACGCCATGCGATGGCTCGGTGAACTGCTCGGCCGGACGGAACCGGCCGCCATCCGGGACTTCGCCGAGTGCGAGGCGCTGATCAAGGCCTCCCACGTGACGAAGGAGACCTTCACCGGAGTCCGGCTGCCGGCCTGGCGGCCGGGCTGGCGGCCCACCAACGTCCCGTCCTACCACGTCCGTTCGGCCACGGCCGGCCCCGCGATGCACCTCGCCCTGGCCGCCGACGAGCCCGTCCCGGTGCGCTTCCTGCGCCGGACGGACGGCACCGACGCCCTGACCCTGGAGGCGGCATGACAGCGACAGCCACGGAAGCACGGCCGTACACCCGCCGTATCTCGCAGATCGAGCGGGGCTATCTGAACGCGGCGGCGACCGGCACCCCGCAGCTGATCCAGATGGTGGTCGAGGGGGAGGGATCCCTCGACCCGGAGGCCCTGCGGGAGGCCGTGCGGGCCGCCACCCTCGCGAGCCCGGGGATGGCGGTACGGCGACGGGCCGCCGCCTGGCGGGCGGACGGCCCGCTCCCGCCGGTCGTGGAACTGCCCTGGACGCCCGGCTACGAGCACCCCTTCTTCCACCGCGACCTGGACGTGGTGACCGGACCGGTGTGCGAGGTCGGCCTCGCCTCGCGGGGACCGGTGACCCGGCTGGTGGTGCGGGCCAGCCACATCGTCACCGACGGCCGGGGCCTGCGGCAGTGGATCGCCGACGTGTTCCGCGTGCTGCGCGGCGAGGTGCCGGTGGGCGCCGACGCGGTGGTCGACGACACCCACTTCCGTACGGCGGCGGGGGACGTGCCGCCCGCCCGGCCGCCGGCCCGGATCCCCGGCCTGCCCGCGATCCTCGGCACCGGACCGGCCGACGGCACCCCGCTGTGGCTGCGGCGCCGGGTACCGGCCCACCCGTCCGCGGTCACCGCCCGGGTGGCCGCCGCCCTGTCCGGACACCTGGCGGGCGACACCGGCCGCCTGGTCGTCCCGGTCGACCTGCGCCGCCACGACCGCTCGGTGCGCTCCACCGCCAACCTGACCTCCCAGCTGGTGCTGGACTTCCGGCGGGACGAGGGGTGGAAGGCGCTGCACGGCCGGATCATGCGCGCGCTGCTGCGCAAGCAGGAAGTGGCCGCCCTCAGCCGGGACTTCCTGCGCCAGAACCCCTTCGCCAACACCCTGCGCGAGGCCCAGGAGCTGGACGGCACCCGCTTCCCGTGTACGGCGATCATCACCGATCACGGACGGATCGACACCGACGAGCTGCGCACCGACCGCTTCCGCCCCACCGGGTTCTCCACCCTGCCGATGCTCGTGCCCTACGCCGAGATGTTCCTGAGCGCCTGCCGGATCGGCGACGAGACCGAACTGACGCTCTCCTGCCGCAACCGCCCCGGCGCCCACGAGGCGGGCGAGCGGCTCCTGGACACCGTCGCGCACGCACTCACGACGGCGGACTGAACCCGCCGCCCACGGCGGCCCGCCCGCCGTCCCGGCCGACCGCGCCGACCTGCTTCCCGAACTGCTGACATCCAAGGACGCCCACATGTCGCTGACCGACCGACAGACCGGCGAGGAGGCTCGTCCCGAGTCCTCGCCGCCCGCAGCGGACGCTGCCGGGAGACCCTCCGGACCCACCGTCCTGACCATCGCCGTGGCCATCACCGGCGGTTTCCTCGCACTGCTCGACACCACCATCGTCAACGTGTCCCTGGAGGACACCACCGCACGGTTCGGCGACATCAACCAGGTGCAGTGGGTGGTGACCACGTACCTGATCGCGCTGGCCGCGCTGATGCCGGCCGCCGGCTGGCTCGCCACCCGGTTCGGCGTCAAGCGGGTCTTCGCCGGCGCGACCACGCTGTTCGCGCTGGGCTCGGCGGCCTGCGCGCTCAGCCAGACCCTGCCGGAACTGATCGCCGCGCGCGGAGTGTCCGGAGCGGCGGCCGGCGTGCTCACACCCGTGTCCACGATCCTGCTCACCAGCGGCGTACCGCGGGAACAGCTGGGCCGGGTCCAGGCGCTGAACGGCAGCGTCATGCTGATCAGCCCGCTGCTCGGCCCGACGATCGGCGGGCTCCTGGTGGAGGCCGGCGGCTGGGCCGCGGTGTACGCGGTGAACGTGCCGCTGTGCGTCGCGCTGCTGGCCGTCACCCTGCGCGGGGTGCGGGGCGGCGCCCCGGCGGGCAAGGAGGCCAAGCCGCTGGACGTGGTGGGCCTGCTGTCCTCGGCCACCTGCACGGTGAGCACCGTCCTCGCCATCCACGCCTTCTCCGGCGCCGGCCTGCACGCGCGGGCCGCCCTGCTGGTGCCGCTCGCCCTCGCCCTGCTGAGCGGCGCCGTGTTCGTCGTACGCCAGCTGCGCGCCCGCTTCCCGCTGCTGGACCTGCGCCTGTTCGGCCACCGCGTCTACCGCACGGCGGCCGTCAACATCTTCTGCCTGGGCTTCGTCCTCTACTCGCCGATGATGCTGATCCCGCTGTACTTCGAGTCCGCGCGCGGGGAGAGCGCCGTGACGACCGGTCTGCTGATGTCCACGGGCGGCGTCGGCGTAGTCTCCGCGGCCTGGCTGTGCAAGGTCCTGATGAAGCGGCTGGGCGGGGGCGGCACCGTCGTCGTCGGCATCTCGCTGACCATGCTCGCCACCGTGCCGCTGACCCGGCTGTCGGCGGACACCTCCTACGTGCTGCTGTGCGTGAGCCTCGCGGTGCGCGGCCTGGGCACGGGACTGACCATCGTCCCGGCGATGACCAGGGCGTTCCAGTCGATCCGGCCGCAGTCCATCCCGGACGCCTCCTCGCAGCTCAACCTCGTCCAGCGGATCGGCGGCGCCGTCGCCCTCGCCGTGGTGACGGTGATCCTGGACGCGGCGGCGCGGCAGCGCCACGGGCTGGTGCCCGGCGCCTTCGCCCACTCCTTCGGCCGGCTGCTCGCCGTCTACGCCGTCACACTGCTCCCCGCCCTGGCACTGCTCGCGGCGGACCGCCGCGAAGCCCGGCAGAGCGGGGAGAAGGCGTAACGGAGGCCGGTGCACGGGGACGTCCGCGGTCAGCGGGTCGAGGGGAGCCAGCCGTCCTGGACGGCGTGGACTCCGGCCTCGAAGCGGCTGCGGGCGTCCAGGCGTTCCATCAGGTTGGCCGCGACCCGGCGGGCCGTGCGCGGCGAGACGCCGAGACGTTTGGCGATGGCCTCGTCGGTGTAGCCCTGGGCGAGCATCTTCAGCACCGCGCGCTCCTGCGCGGGCATGTCCTTCGCGTCGCACTTGGGCGTGGTGCCCAGGGGGACCGCGGTCTGCCACACGCTCTCGAACAGCGCGCACAGCGCCGCGACCGTCCCGGCGCCGCTCAGCACCACCCCGCCGGCGCGGGCGTCGGAGGTGTCGATGGGCAGCACCGCCTGGCGCCGGTCGAAAATGATCATCCGGATCGGCAGGTCGGGCACCGTGCGGACCTGCCCGCCGTGCTGGTGCAGCCAGCTGACGTGCTCCAGCGTGGGCGCGTGGTTGCGCACGCTGTCGAGGTAGATGGTCCGCATCCGCACCCCGCGGCCGAGCAGGTCGGCGTTGGGCTTCCGGCTGGCCGCCAGGTCCTCGGCCGAGTGCGCGCCGCCCGGGGCGAAGGTGGTCACCTCGGTCCGCGCGGACCGCGCCAGTTCGGCCAGCCGCTCCCGGATCGCGTCCGGGCCGAGCAACTGCTCGGCGGCCTGGTCGACGGCGCGCGGACGCAGCGCCGAGCACTCGGCGATCAGCTGCGCGGCCGCCGCCCGGGAGGCCTCCACCCGCATCTGCTGGGCCGCCAGCTCCGCCTGCTGGCGGGCCAGCAGCACCTCCATCGCGGTCTCCGGGCCGATCGCCCGGAACCCTATTCCCTCGCCTCCTTCTCGTCCCGCCGGCTGGATCAGCGCCAGCTCGCTGAGCCGGTCCAGCCCTCTTCGGACCTGTTCCTCCGTCAGGCCCAGCCGGGTGGCCAGTGCCGTCACGCCGTCGCGGGGGCTGGTCAGCATTCCCCGGTAGATGGCTTCGGCAACGGCGTCTAGTCCCAGAACGTCCAACATGATGCATTCCCCCTGGTCAGCATCAAACTCGCCGAGTTCGAAACTTAGTGCCCCCGAGCTTACTGATGTTGAACTCCTGTGGCTCCTGAGATGACAGCTAGGACGGTTCCGGCCAACCTGACGAAGATTCAGTCACCGGACGACCGACGCGCGTTCCGCGCACGCGTGACCACTCACGGCGCATGCCCGACCAGGCGGTAGTTGCGCGTTGAATCTTCTCGGTCCCGATCCCTCCCGATCCCGGTCCGGATCCCGGTTCTGGTCCCGGTTCCCGTCCCGGTTCCGGTCCTGATGTGGTCCGGACCAGAGCGGGCGGCTTCGCGAGCCCGTCCGTCGTCGTACTTCCGTGCGAACGCCCGCCCATCCGCGTCAATTTATGGCCGGCGGACCCCACTTCGCCGGTGACGGTTCATGCCATGGCATGAACCGTCCACCCCGAGCCGCTCCCCAGCTCGAATTCCGCGCCGAAGAATGAGGGCATGTATCTCATCCATGTGCGCCTCGAGGGCCCCGGCAGTGCCGCCGGGCGGCCCGATCTGGCCACGATCGTCGGGTCGTACGCCGAAAAGGCGGACGGCCTGGAGCACATCACGGTGCATCAGAGGCCGCCGGGCGACGTCACGCTGGGCTTTTTCCTGCTCGCCGACGACCTCGCCACCGCCGAGAAGACCGCGGCCCACCTGGCCGGGCAGGCCGTTTCCGGACACCCCGAACTGCGGGAGTTCCGCATCCTGGAAGCCGAGGCGGTGCTGGTGCCCGGTCCCTGGTGGGACGACTGAGCCCCGCGCGTCTGCGCAGGTCGCGGTGGACGGCTTAGGACAGTGCAGCTTCCGTCCACCCGATTTCCGTTCCTTCTCGACCGGCGCTCGAGCAGAGTAGAGGCATCGGCGGAAACGACCACAGCCGCCGACCGCACCGGTGAATCGCCACCGGGAATCCACTCACCTTTGAAGGAGAAATTCAGTGCTGGCTACCCGTGTCTCCAAAATCGTCGCCTCCGTGCTTCTCGCCGCCGGCGGACTGACGCTTTCGGTGACCGCCGTGCACCAGGCGCAGCACATTCCGGGAGTCGTCGAGGCCGAACAGGGAACGGGCACGACCACCGCCGTGGAAACGCCGGACGACGTCACCTGGGGAAAGTGACCGCGTCCCGAGCGGGCAGCGCCGAAAGGCCCGCACACCGGGGGAACGACCGACCCCCACCTCGGGAGATCGACCGACCCGCACATCGGGGGAACAGAAGAAATGGAATTCCTCGTCCTGGGTTCTCTGGAGACCCGCCAGTCGGGTGAACTCGTCCGCGTGAGGGGCATGCGCCAGCAGAAGCTCCTGGCCCTGCTGCTCCTGCACGCCAACCGGGTGGTCCCGATGGACGTGCTGGTGGACGAGCTGTGGGAGGACCCGCCGTCCTCCGCACGCCCCCAGGTCCACAACGCCATCCGTGATCTGCGCCGCATCCTCTCCGCGGCCGACGAGACCAGTCTGGTCACGATGGACGTCGGGTACCGGCTCATGGTGCCCGACGACGCCGTGGACGCCCACCGCTTCGTCACATCGGTGCGGGGCGCCGCCACCGCCGAACGCGAGGGCCGCCACGCCGACGCCATCCGCCTGCTCCAGTCGGCGGTGGACCTCTGGCGCGGCGACGCCTTCGCCGGCATCCACTGCCCCAGCGTCACCTCCGCGGCGGTCAAGCTGCACGAGCAGCGGCTGACCGCGCTGGAGGACCTCATGACGCTGCGTCTGAGGATCGGCGAAACCAGCTCCCTGGTGGGCGAGTTGCACGCACTGCTCGCGGAGTACCCGCTCAGGGACTCCCTGCGCGGCAGCCTGATGCTCGCCCTGTTCCGCAGCGGACGGCAGGCCGACGCGCTCGCCGTCTACGACGAGGGCCGGCGCTTCCTGGCGGAGGAACTCGGCCTGGAGCCCAGCCAGCACCTGCGCACCCTGCACGCGGAGATCCTCGCCGACTCGCCCGCGGCCCGCGGCCCCGCACCGGCCGGCCGCGCGCCGCGCCGCACCCGGGCCCCGGGCGGAGCCGGGCAGCCGGCGGGGTACGACGACGCGGTACACCCTCCGTCCGCATCCGCGTCCATGCCCGCACCCGCACCCGCGACCGCACCCGGCTCCCCGCCCGGCAACCACCGGAACTACCTGCCGCACGACCTCACCGACTTCACCGGCCGCGCCGCGGAACTGAACTCCTTGCTGGGCCTGGCCGCCCAGGAGCACGCGGACTCCCCGCTGATGATCGCCGTCGACGGCATGGGCGGCGTCGGCAAGACGACCCTCGCCGTGCGCGTCGCCCACCGCGTCGCCGCCCACTACCCGGACGGGCAGTACTTCGTCGCCCTGCACGGCTACAGCGCCGACCGGCCGCCCCTGCCGCCCGAACAGGCCCTGGCCACCCTGCTCCAGGCCAGCGGCGTGGCGCCGGAGGCGATCCCGCGCAGCCTGGAGGAGCGCAGCGCCCTGTGGCGGTCACGGCTCGCGGGCGAGCGCTGTCTGGTGGTCCTCGACGACGCGGCCGACACCGCTCAGGTCACCCCCCTGCTGCCGGGCGCCGGCGGCGCACTGGTGCTGGTGACCGGCCGCCGCAAACTCAGCGCGCTGGACGGGGCGGTGCCCCTGTGGCTGGACGTGCTGCCGGCCGCGGACGCCGCCGCGCTGTTCACCCGCATCGTGGGGGAGCAGCGCGCGGCCCGCGAGCCGGAGCAGGTGGCCCGGGCCGTCGAACTGTGCGGCCACCTGCCGCTCGCCCTCCGCATCGCCGCGACCCGGCTGCGCTCACGCCCCACCTGGGCGGTCGCCGACCTCGTGGACCGCCTGGCCGGCGCCCCGCGGCGGGCGAGCTGCCTGCACAGCGCCGACCGCGACCTGATGTCCATGCTGCGCACGTCCTACCAGCACCTGAACCCCTCCCAGCGCCGGTTCAGCCGTCTCATCAGCCGCCACCCGTCCCCGTCCTACGACGTCGCGCACGCGGCCGCCGTGACCGGCCTGCCGGCCGGCGACGTGGAACGCCACTTCGACGTGCTGATCGAGAACAACCTGATCCGCGAGGACACCCCGGCCCGCTTCTCCTTCCACGCCCTGATCCGCGACTGCACCCGCGAACTCCTGATCGACGAACCCGAACCCGAGGCGGCGTAACCCGCCCGCGGGCGGGAGTCTTGGCCGTCCTTGGGCCGGGTGTCCCGGCTGTCCTTGGGGCGGGTGTCCCGGCCGTTCCCGGGTCGGGTGTCCCGGCTGTCCTTGGGTCGGGTGCTCCGGCCGTTCCCGGGTCGGGTGTCCCGGCTGTCCCTGGCTCGGGTGTCCCGGCCGTTCCCGGCTCGGTTGTCCTGGCCATTCCCGGGCCGGTGTCTTGGCCGCGCTCGGGCGGGTGTGCTCGGCCGTCTCCGGGCGGGTGTTTTCGGCCGTCTCGGGCCGGTGTCTGGCCGCCCCCGGGCGATGTCTCGGCCGTTCCCGGGGCGGTGTCCCGGCTGTCCTTGGGTCAGGTGCCCCGGCCGTTCCCGGGTCGGGTGTCCCGGCCAGTCCCGGGCGGTGTCTTGGCCGTCCCTGGGCGGGTGTGCTCGGCCGCCTCCGGCCGGTGTCTTGGCCGCCCCCGGGCGGTGTCTTGGCCGTCCCCGGGCGGGTGTGCTCGGTCGTCCCGGGCCGGCGTCTCAGCCGTCCTTCGCGGCCAGCCGGCAGGCCTGCGCGTACGCGCGCACCAGGGGCCGGTCGGCGTCCTCGCGGCGCCAGGCGAGCGCGTAGCGGCTCGGCCCGATGCCGCGCACCGGCCGGGTGGTCACCCCGCCCAGGCTGATCAGCGGCGCGTTGCCGGCCGCGACCAGGCACACCCCGAGCCCCGCGACCAGCGCCTCGTACGTCTCCTCGGTGCTCGCCACCTCCGCGCCGATCACGGGCGGGCTGCCGCCGCGGGCGTCCAGGGCGAGCCAGTAGTCGCGCAGCGGACCGGCGGCCCGCGACAGCGCCAGGAACGGCAGTCCGGCCAGGTCCGCGAAGTCCACCTCCGTACGGGCGGCCAGCGGATGCGTCTCGGGCAGCGCGACCAGCCGCGGCTCCTCGGCGACCACCGTCCAGCCGTACCGCTCGGGGTCCGGCAGCGGCAGCCACACGAAGGCGACGTCCACGGCACCCTCCGCCAGGCCCGCCGTCGGGTCCTCCCAGCTCACCTGCCGCAGTCTGAGGGACGTCCCCGGCCGTGCGGCCGTGAAGCGGGAGCGGATCGCCGGCAGCAGCCCGCCGCGCCCCGGGCTGGTGCTCATGCCCACCACCAGCGTGCCCCGCAGCGCCGCCCGCGCCGACTCCACCGCGCCGGAGCCCTCCGCCCACGCCTCCAGCACCCGCCGGGCGTGCGGCAGCAGCACCGTGCCCGCCTCGGTGAGCGCGACGCCCTGCGGCCGGCGCTCGAAGAGGTCCACGCCCAACTGCCGCTCCAGCGCGCGGATCTGCTTGCTCAGCGCGGGCTGGGACACGTAGAGGCGCTCGGCGGCGCGAGTGAAGTGCAGTTCCTCGGCCACCGCGACGAAGTAGCGCAGATCTCGTACATGCACGTCCCCTGTCATAACCATCGGTTATCACGCCGGGTCTTGGACGCGCCACCGGTTCGGACCAGACGCTGGTGCCCTGACGACGAACGCGGGGAAACCTGGGGGAACCCGGGAATCGAACCCAGGAGGGCTCATGAACAAGGTGTGGCTGATCACCGGTGCGGGCAGCGGTTTCGGGCGGGCGATCGCCGAGGCCGCCCTCGCCGCCGGTGACGTGGTGGTGGGCGCCGTCAGGCGGCCGGAGACGCTGGCCGACCTGGTGGCCGCGTGGCCCGACCAGATGGAGGCGCTGACGCTGGACGTCACCGACACGGCGGCCGGCGAGGCCGCGGTACGGGACGTGGTGTCCCGGCACGGCCGGATCGACGTGCTGGTGAACAACGCCGGCCGCACCCACGTCGGCGCCTTGGAGGAGACGACCGACCAGGAGCTGCGCGACCTGTTCGACCTGCACGTCTTCGGTCCGGCCGCGCTGACGCGCGCGGTGCTGCCGCACATGCGCGAGCGGCGCTCGGGCGCGATCGTGCAGATGAGCAGCGTGGGCGGGCAGATGTCCTTCGCGGGCTTCGGGGCGTACAGCGGGACGAAGTTCGCCCTGGAGGGCATGTCGGAGGCGCTGGCGGACGAGGTCGCCGAGTACGGCGTCAAGGTGCTGATCGTGGAGCCGGGAGCCTTCCGCACCTCCCTGTTCGGCACCGGGCGGGCCGGGGTGAGCGCGGACAGCGGGGTGTACGCCAAGGTGGGCGAGACCCGCGCGTTCGTCTCCGGCGGCGACGGCGCCCAGCCCGGCGACCCCGTGAAGGCGGCGGAGCTCATCCTCGCCGCCCTGGAGTCGGACGACACCCCGCTGCGGCTGCCTCTGGGCGACGACGGCGTCACCGGCGTCCTCGACCACCTCGACCAGGTGCGCGGCGACGTTGCCGCCTGGGAGAAGCGCGCCCGCGCCACCGTCTTCGACGACTGAGCCCAGGCTCCGCCTCCGCACCCCGGAGTGCCGTCACGCCCGTGCGAGAACCCCGCTCCGCTGAGCGGTCATGTTCGTGCCAGCCCCGACTTCAGCCCCGCCCCGCACAACGGCACCACCGCCGACCGGCCGCCGAGCGCGCCCTCCCGTACGGCCGCCCAGCAGGCCACGCCCGTCGACTCGACGTACAGGCCGCGCGAGGCCAGGTCCAGCTGGGCGTGGCGGATCCGGTCCTCGGTGACCGTCAGGAAGGTGCCGCCCGAGTCCCGTACCGCGCGCAGGATCTGACGGGCCCGGGGCGGCCGGGCGATGGCGATGCCCTCCGCGTGGGTCGGGGCCACGGAGGTCGTCCCGGTCAGGTCCTCCGCGCCCTCCTCCCAGGCGCGGGCCAGCGGGGCCACCGCCGCCGCCTGCACCGCCCACAGTGCCGGACGCCGGTCCAGCAGGCCGGCCCCGTACAGCTCGGCGACAGCCAGGGCCGCGCCGAGCAGCAGCGTGCCGTTGCCCACCGGCACGACCAGCACGTCGGGCAGCCGCCCGCCGAGGTCCTCCCACAGCTCGTGCACGTACGTCTTGGTGCCGTGCAGGAAATAGGGGTTGTAGACGTGCGAGGCGTAGAAGGTGTCGGGCTCGTCCGCCGCGCGTCGCGCCGCCGCGCCCGCCGCCTCCCGGTCGCCGTCGACCACCTCCACCCGGGCGCCGTGCGCCTCGATCTGCTCCAGCTTCTTCGCGGACGTGCCCAGCGGGACGTACACCGTGCACGGCAGCCGCCCGCGGGCGCAGTACGCGGCGATCGCCGTGCCCGCGTTGCCGCTGCTGTCCGCGACCACCCGGCGCGGGCCGGCCCGCCGCGCCAGCTCGGCCAGCATCACCGCGCCGCGGTCCTTGAACGACAGCGTCGGCATCATGTAGTCGAGCTTCGCCGACACCCCGTCCGTCAGCTCCACGAGCGGGGTGCGGCCCTCGCCCAGGGACACGGTGGGCGACGACAGCGGCAGCGTCTCGGCGTACCGCCACAGCGAGTTCACGCGTCCGGTGAGGGACTTCAGGGGCGCGGGGGTGGGGGCGAAGTCGAGGTCCAGGGGGCCGCGGCAGGACGGGCAGCACCAGGCGAGCGAGTCACCGGGGACGCGGTTGCCGTCGGTGGGGCAGTATCGGTCCGGCAGAGGTGTCATGTGGGCAGGTTATGCGCAGGTCAAGGGTGCGGGTCCGCCGACGCCCTGGCAGGACGGCCACGCCGCACGCCCGCCTTCCCGGTCGTCACCCGTCGTGCGTGTCGTCCTCCCAGGGGTCCTCTGGGTACGGCTCCGGGTCGGTGACCCAGCCCGCGGCGAGCACCAGGCGGGTGTGGCGGTGCAGGGCGAGGAAGCCGAAGGGGCGGTCGAAGGAGGTGTCGACGGAGGTGGTCAGGTAGCGCGGTTCGGGGATGGCGCAGCCGGCGACCGCGCCGAACGCCGAGACCGCACCCGCGCGGAACCCCAGCGGCCCGAACGTCGCCACCGCCGCCTGCGCGGCCGATCCGACGGCCAGCGGGAAGTCGCTGATGCCGGGGAAGTGCCCGAACGAGTCGTCGCGGGCCGTGGTCAGCCCGAACAGCCGGTGCAGGGCCAGCAGGTCGTGGTGCGCGGACAGGTCGTACGCCACGGTCCGCACGTGGAGGGTGGGCGGCTCGGGCCGGGTGCTGCGCACCCTCCGGACCCGCAGCCCGGGTCCCGCGTCACCGAACGGGAGCCGCGGCCCGGGCACGACGGAGTGCCTGCGCCCGAGGACGCCGATGCCCGCGCGCAGCACCTGGTCCGGCGTCATGTGTTCCTCGCCCAGCAGGAGATGGACGTCGACGGCGGTGTTCCCGAGCACCCTCAGCTCGGTGACGTGACCCTCCGGTGTGTCCGCCACCCCGACCCGGTCCAGCAGCGTGCTCGACCGGTACAGCCCGCGCAGCGACCGGCCCCGCCACGGTCCGGTCCCGGGCTCCAGCAGCCCCTCGTGGAAGCGCCTCAGCCACTCCGTGCGCACGGTCAGCGCGCCGGCCAGCACCAGCTGGGTCTCCTCCGTCACCGGGACCGGCATGGCGTCGATCAGGCCGCCGGTCCGCTGGTGCGCCCATGTGTCCAGGGCTTCCCTGTCGGCCGCCGGGTCTCCGGAGAGCACGCCGTGCGTCCCGGCCGGCAGCCCGGCCGCCCACCGCTCCCGCAGCGCCAGGGTGCGCTTCGTCCACAGCCCGAGGGCCGACTCCGCTCCGCGCAGGCCGTCGAGCGCGCCGAGCAACTCCCGTGCGTGGACGGCCGCCTGATCGGCGGGCAGGCCCACGGCACCGGCGAGCTCCGTGCGCGCCGCGCCCCCGGCGCCGTCGGCCAGGAACGCCAGCAGCGGCCACACCCCCGCGGCGGAGAACACCGTGCCGCGGTCGCTGTCGCCCGCGCGGTCCGCCCAGCGGGCCGTCAGCCCGTTGACCGCCGGGACGGTCGCCTCTGACACCTGCATGCGGCACCCCCCGCTTCCCCGGTGATCTGTCACCCCTCAGCCGTCACTGCGCGCAAGGCTATGGGCCCGGCCTGTGTCGTCGCTCGGAGTTTCCGTGGGGGCGGCCGTGGGCCGGGCACGGCAGACCGCGTGGCCGGGCAGGTGTGACAACGTCCGGAGCGGGGATGAAAGTGCCTGGACGATGCCTCGCGGCCCCACAAGTCATCACATCGAGTGATTCTCTGGCCTTCGCTTGCACGTTACAACCCACGGTTGCCACGCTGTTGCTGTCTGTACAACCTGATGGGAGTGGCCAGTGACTTTCGGTGAGCAGCCGGCGTATCTGCGTGTCGCGGGTGACCTCCGCAAGAAGATCGTCGACGGTCAGCTGCCACCGCACACCCGGCTGCCTTCGCAGGCGCGGATCCGCGAGGAGTACGGCGTCTCGGACACGGTCGCGCTGGAGGCCCGCAAGGTGCTGATGGCCGAGGGGCTGGTCGAGGGCCGCTCCGGTTCGGGGACGTATGTGCGCGAGCGGCCCGTGCCGCGCCGGGTGGCCCGCTCCGGCTTCCGGCCGGCCGCCGGGGCGACTCCGTTCCGGCAGGAGCAGGCGGCCGCCGAGGCGCGTGGCACCTGGGAGTCGCACAGCGCGCAGGCCGAGGCGAGCGGCGCGATCGCCGAACGGCTCGGGATCAAGCCCGGTGACCGCGTGATGTGCACCAAGTACGTCTTCCGGGACGCGGGCGAGGCGATGATGCTCTCCACCTCCTGGGAGCCGCTCGCCCTCACCGGCCGCACGCCCGTGATGCTCCCCGAGGAAGGACCGCTCGGCGGCATGGGTGTCGTCGAGCGCCTGAGCGCCATCGACGTCATCGTCGACAATGTCACCGAGGAGGTCGGCGCCCGCCCCGGCCTCGCCGAGGAACTGCTCACCCTGGGCGGCGTCCCCGGCCACGTCGTGATGGTGATCCAACGCACCTTCTACGCCTCCGGCCGCGCCGTCGAGACGGCGGACGTCGTGATCCCCGCCGACCGCTACCGAGTCGCCTACCACCTCCCGGTGAAGTAACCCACCGTCTCCCGGTGAAGTAACCCACCATCCGGCCGCACATCACTCCCGCACACGCGAAATCCGGCCCGCGCGGTGAGCCGGCCCGCGCGGTCGTGCGCTCCTCGGTGGGGGCTCGCGCGGACCTGGGCCGCACGCACCGCCCCGCGCCGCGTCCGATGGGGGCTGGATTCCGGCCGTTCTCGCAGGTCGTCAGCGTCACCCGGAAGGCGCGCGGCGCGTCGCTGACCGTGCGTGGCCAGGTTCGCGGGCGGCGTGTTCGGCATCGTGCGCCCCCTGTGTACTGGCCGGTTGCCTACCTCTTTGTGAAAAGGCGTATTCGCTGCGTGAAGGTAGGGCGTAGGCTCGGGCATATGCGCATTGCGGTTTCCCCGGCGGCGGGGCGCGGTGGGGGTCGCGAGCCGGGCGCGGGCGCAAGCCCGTAGGGGCGGGAAGGAGCAGTGGGGCGGGACATGAACGACGGCACGATCACTCTTCCCTGGCTGGTCGTCCGCCAGGACGACAACGGCAATCGCTACCGCGTCGGCAGGTACGCCACTCGCGCCGAGGCGCAGAAGATCGCCGACAGCCTCGACAGCCGTGGCCACCGCCAGCTCTACTGGGTCGAACGCGTGGGGGACAGCTCCAACCCCACGGAGGCCACCACCGACAACTGACCCCACCACCGGCACACCACCGGCACACCATCGGCCGACCACCGGCCCACGCCGGCCCCGGCCGGCTCCCGTAGGCTCCGGCGCATGACCGAACGGATCGTGGTGGTGGGTGCCGCCCTGCTCGACGGCGGCCGCCTGCTCGCGGCCCGCCGCAGCGCGCCCCCGGAGCTGGCCGGCCGCTGGGAACTGCCCGGCGGGAAGGTCGAACCCGGTGAGCGGCCCGAGGCCGCTCTCGTGCGTGAACTGCGGGAAGAACTCGGCGTCGAGGCAGAGGCCGTCGAGCGGATTCCGGGCAGCTGGCCGCTGAGACCGCCCTACGAACTCCACGTGTGGACGGCACATCTGTGCCCGGGCTCCGCCGCCCCCGCCCCCCTCGAGGACCACGACGAACTCCGCTGGCTGACGCCGTCCGACATCTGGACCGTGCCGTGGCTGGACCAGGACGTCCCCGCCGTACGGGCCGCCCTCCCGCGTCTGAGCGCCGCCCCACCGGATGCGTGAACCGCCGAGCGGGCTGCCGCAGGGGGCGGTACTGGGCACCGGATACCGGGTATGTGCCCATTAACCCCATGAAACCGGACATGCGGGCTCGCTGGCCTGGGAAGTGATCGGCGTGATCGACACCGAAGGCGACTGCGCCGAGTGGACGTTTGCCGCGGAACCCGGTGTGGTGCGCACGGCTCGTGCCGCTGTCCGGGGACAGTTGCGCACCTGGGAGCTGGACAGCGTCCAGGACACCGCCGCCCTGCTGGTGAGCGAGCTGGTCACCAACTCGCTGCGGCACGCCCGCGGCCCCATCGGCGTGAGACTGGTGCGCCCGCCGGGCCTGCCCCACGTGCTGCTGGTCGAGGTCTCCGACCCGCTGCCCGACCCGCCCCGCGAACGTCCGGTCCGCCCCGAGGACGAGAGCGGGCGCGGTCTGCAACTGGTCGCGTCCGCCTCCCGCCGCTGGGGAACCCGGCCGGACGACACCGGAAAGACGGTCTGGTTCGAACTGGCGGTGCCGGCACGAGCCGTTGACGGCCGTCCGTGACGGCCGTCCGCGGCGGATGCTCGCCGCAACGGGATTCGACGGGGTGTCGCCTGGTTAGAAGACTCATGGTGTTGTCACAGGCCGGACCGAAAAGCATCGGGATGGTCCTGTGATCGTGAACACCGTGTTGCGCGGCGCCGTAGTGCTGGATACTGCGGGCAGCCGCCCCCGGTGACCGGTGCCGGACGCGGTGAGCTGGAGGGGACGGTTCGCGTGAGCGAGATACCAGCGAAGGCCACGGAGTCCGAGGACCCGTCGGACGGCGCGAGGACGGGGGTCGCGGGCGGCGGTGCCACCGACGAGATGGCGCCACCCGCGGACGCGATGTGGCAGAGCAGTCCGCCCGGCTCCATCTACGACTACATCAAGGTAGCGTCCTTCTCCATCGGCCCCGACGGCCACGTCGACCAGTGGAGCCTGCGCGCCGAGCAGTTGTTCGGCATCCCGGCCGAGCAGGCCGTCGGCATGGATCCCATCAAGGCGTTCATCGACCCCGACCAGCGGGAACTGGGTCAGCGCAAGATGGCCGAGATCCTCGACGGGCGGGAGTGGACCGGCGTCGTCCCCTTCCGGCTGCCGGCCCCGGCCGAGGACGGGACCGTCGTCCGCGCCGAACGCGGCCCGAGCGGACTGGCCGAGGTCTACGTCATGCCGACCCGCACCGCCGAGGGCGACAAGGCCGCCGTCTGCATCGTCGTCGACGTCCGCATCCTGCGGAGGATGGAGACCGACCTCGCCGCGTCCCAGGCGATTTTCGGCCAATCCCCCTTCGGTTTCCTGCTCATCGACACCGACCTGCGGGTCCGCCGCGCCAACGAGCGCTTCGCCTCCATCTTCGGCGGCAAGCCCGACGACCACCGCGGCAAGGGCGTGCACGACTACCTGCCCCGGGCCGAGGCCGACCGGGTGACGGCGACCCTGCGCCGGGTGCTGGAGAACGGCGAGTCCATCACGGACATGCACGTCACCGGCTTCGTCCCCGGCTCCGACGAACGCCGTCACTGGTCCATCAACCTCTACCGCGTGCACAGCGGCAGCGGCCGCCCCATCGGCATCGCCTGGCTCGGAACCGACATCACCGCCCGCCGCGCCGCCGCCCGCGAGGCCGCCGCCGCACGGCGTAATCTCGCCCTGCTCAACGAGGCGGGCGCCCGCATCGGCAACTCCCTGGACCTGGAGACCACCGCCCGCGAACTCCTCGACGTGGTCGTCCCCGGCTTCTGCGACCTCGCCACCGTCGACCTCTACCAGGGCCTGCTGGCCGGCGACGAGACCCCGTCCGGACTTGCCGACGGCAGCGCCGAACTGCGCCGCGTCGCCTTCGCCAGCGCCGTCTCCGGAGCACCCCTGACCGCCGGCACCGGCGAGCCCGTCGAGGTCGGCTCCGTCCACCACTTCCCCTTCAACTCCCGGTGCGCCGACGCCCTGCGCACCGCCCGCCCCCAGATCGTGGCCGGCGAGGAGGGCGGGCTGGTGCACTCCACGCTGGCCGTCCCGATGGTCGCCCACGACACCGTCGTAGGACTCGCGCAGTTCGCCCGGACCAAGGGCAGCGAGCCGTTCGGCGACCGCGACCGCGCCCTCGCCGTCGAACTCGCCGCACGGGCCGCGGTCTGCATCGACAACGCACGCCTCTACCGGCGCGAACACGAGCGCGCGCTGATACTGCAACGCTCCCTGCTGCCGCCCGGCGACCCGGAGGCCTCCGGACTGGACATCGCCTGCCGCTACCTGCCCGGCAACGCGGCCACCGGCCGGCCCAGCGAGGTCGGCGGCGACTGGTTCGACGTCATCGAACTCCCCGGCCACCGCACCGCGCTGGTCGTCGGCGACGTCATGGGCCGCGGCCTGCGCGCCGCCGTCGCCATGGGCGAACTGCGCACCGCCGTCCGCACCCTGGCCCTGCTCGACCTCGAACCGGCCGAGGTGCTCTCCCAGTTGGACGAGATCGCCCGCGGCCTCGGCGCGCCCGGAGGCGTCCAGCAGGCCACCCGCGCCGCCCGCCGCCCCCGCGAGGCCGACCTCTCCGAGGTCTACCTCGCCACCTGCGTCTACGCCGTCTACGACTCGGTCACCCGGCGGTGCACCTTCGCCAACGCCGGCCACCTCCCGCCGGTCCTGGTGGAACCCGGCGAGCCGGCGCTGATGCTGGACGTCCCGCCCGGCATGCCGCTCGGCGTCGGCGGGGAACCCTTCGAGGAGGTCGAGGTCGAACTCCCCGAGGGAGCCCTGCTGGCCCTCTACACCGACGGCCTGGTCGAGTCCCGCGACCATCCGCTCGACGAGGGCCTCCAGGCCTTCGTGGGGGCGCTCACGGACCCGGGCCGGCCCCTGGAGGACGTCTGCGACCACGTCCTCAACACGCTCGGCAGCCACCACGGCGAGGACGACATCGCGCTGCTGATGGCCCGCGTGCAGGGACTGCCCGCCGAGTCCGTCGGCGACTGGACCCTGCCCCGCGAGCCGCGCAGCGTGGGCCGCGCCCGCGAGTACGCCCGCGCCCAACTGCTCGCCTGGGACCTGGAACCGCTGGTCGACACCACCGAACTCCTCGTCAGCGAACTGGTCACCAACGCCCTGCGCTACGGCGAGGGCGACATCAGACTCCGGCTGCTGCTGGACCGCACGCTGGTGTGCGAGGTGTGGGACTCCGGGCTCGTCCAGCCGCGCCGCCGCCGCGCCCGCGATACCGACGAGGGCGGCCGGGGCCTGCAACTCGTCGGCCTGCTCAGCGCCGCCTGGGGCTCCCGGCGGACCCCGCGCGGCAAGACGGTCTGGTTCGAACTCCCGCTCCCGGACGGCGAGAACACCCTCACCGACCCGGCGGAGGCGCTGCTGAGCCTGTTCTGAACCGCGCCGCGAACACCGGCGGCTCGGGCCGGCCTACGCCGGCGTGCGCCATCGGCCCCGGGTGTGCGGCCCGCCGAAGCCCGTCGGCGGTCCGCCGTCCGGCTCCTCGCCCAGCAGGACCCCGCCGAGCAGGGCGCCCGCGATCCCGGCGGCGGGCTCGGTGTCCCCGGCGTACGGGTTGCCGTGCACCCGTACGTCCTGCTCGGCGAGGTCACGGGCCTGCCGGGACAGGGAGTCGGCGGCCTCGGGATCGGAGTCGAGAAGACGCCGCGCCTCCGCGAGGTGGGTGCGGGCGGCGACACCCACGGCGGCCCGGTGCGTTGCGACGAAGTCCGCCGCGCCCGCGGTGGCGCTGCGCGCGACGAGCTCCGCGGCGGCCGAGAGCACCCCGGCCCGCCCCCCGCCCACCGGCACCGGCGCGACCGCCCGTACGATCCGCCGCAGGGCGTCCAGCGGATCGTACGGCCCGGCGACCAGCTCCTCCCGCACACCGGCCAGCACCCGGTCGGCATGCCCGAGCCGTGCCCGCAACTCCCCGACGGGAAGATCGACGGGGACCACCTCGGAAGCCACCCCCGCGGCCCGCGGCGCCGCCGGCCCCCGTGGCGCCTCCGGCGCACCCGGGCCCGTCCCGCCGACGCCCCCCGGCACGACGGCCGGAGCCCTGCCGGCGGCGGCCGGCGCGTCGGCGCGGGCTCGCTCCGAGGAGGCGGGACTTCCGGCGGCACCCGAGTCCGGCGCGGTGCCGGGCGGGCCGCCGGGCACCGGCCCCCCGGACGACTCGCCCGGCACCGGTGCCGTCACCGCCGCGCGGGCCGGGCCTCCGCCCAGCCGGGCGGCGGCGGCCTCGGTGCCCGGCCGGATCCGTGCGAGGCGGGCCTCCGCGCCGGTCAGCGCCGCCGGTACGAGGCGGGCGGCGGACGACAGTTCCGTGGCGAGCCGCTCGACGGCGCCCACGAGTACCCCGGCCTGGGCGACGGCCCCCTCGGCGGCCCGCAGATGCGGGAGGGCGCCCGACGGCGAACCCAAGTCCGCCGTCTGCCGTGCCCGGTTGAGCCGGGACGTGGCGAACACCAGTCGGTCCTTGGCCTGTTCGACGTATCCCGTGACGGACGTGACGGCCTCCGGGCCGTACCGCTCACCGAGCGCGGCGAGCGCCGGCCCGGCCGCCGCCGTGCGCCCGGTCAGCTCCCGGAACCGTGCCTCCGCGACCTCCAGTGCCCCGCCCGCACCCCGCCGAAGGCCGCGCAGCTCGTCGAAGCCGTCGGCCGCCGCGTCCAGCAGCCGGCCCGTCTCCTCGCAGCGCCCGATCATGCCGGCCAGCGCCTGCCTCCGCCCCGCGGTGTCCGCCGGGAGACCGTGGTCGTAGCGCCGGCGCATCCCGAAGGCGGCCGCCAGTTCCGCCTCGGCGGCCCGCACGGCCCGCGCGAAGGGGGCGATTGCCTCCGCGCCGAACCGGTCCTCGGCGAAGCCGAGTTCCTCGTGGCAGGTGAGCACGCAGTCGTCGGCCAGGACGAGCGCGTCGCGGGCCCGCTCCTCCAGCGCGG
Organism: Streptomyces sp. NPDC006393; assembly: GCF_040628575.1. Taxonomy (NCBI): domain Bacteria; kingdom Bacillati; phylum Actinomycetota; class Actinomycetes; order Kitasatosporales; family Streptomycetaceae; genus Streptomyces; species Streptomyces sp. NPDC006393. The sequence continues at coordinate 26,092 of NZ_JBEXZD010000019.1, read as the reverse complement.
CGGACGGCGACGGGCCGGGCGGCGGGGCCGGTCCGCCGCCCGGACCACCGCCGGGCGTCGTACGGGTCCTGACCCGCCGGGTGCGCCGTACGTAGCCGTATCCGGCGAGCACGACGGCCGTGCCCACGGCGACGAGCGGCAGGACGAGGTCGGAGGTCGACGACTCGTCCTGCCGTGGTGCGGGGGCGGCGGCCACCGGACCGGCGCGGGGGAGCGCAACCGCGCCGCCGCCGTTGATCGTCATCACCGGAAGCACCAGCCACACGGCTCCCGCGGTGCCGCCCAGCACGGCGCGCGCCACCCGCCCGCGCCGACGCGCGGTCGCGCGCCGGGGCGGGGCCGCACGGAGCCGGGGTGACGTCACATTTGGGAGCGTATGACCGCCCGCACAGGCGCGCGAGCGGGGCTGCGTCACCGGTGGGGCGGCCGAGACGGCGCGACGCGGGAGGGGACAAACGCATGGAACACGCCACCGACGGAGGACCGACTGCCGAGCCGGACACGGCCGACGCGGAGCGGAACACGGCCGACCCGGAGCCGGACACGGCCGACCCGGAGCCGCGCACGAAGCCGGAGACCGGCACCGAGCCACAGCCGGAAACCGCTGCCGAGCCACAGCCGCGAAGCGACACCGAACCGCAGCCGGGAACCGACCCCGAGCCGCAGCCGCGAACCGGCAAGGAGACCGAGAAGGCCAAGAAGACCGAGAAGGCCAAGAAGGCCGAGAAAGCCGAGAAGGCCGAGACCCCCGCCCGCCGTCGCCTGCGCCGGGTCCGCCGTGGCGCCCTCGTCCTGGTGCTCGCCCTGCTCCTTCCCCTGCTCGCCGCCGAGACGGCCCTGCGGGTGAACTACATGGGTGACCCGGCCGAGGGGACGTACACCAGGGGTCAGGACGCGATCTGGCTGGGGCACGCCTGGGTGGACGGGCGGAAGAAGGACGCCGATGTGGCGGCGCTCGCCGAGCGGCTGCACGGGACCGGCATCCGCGACCTGTACGTGCACGCCGGCCCGCTCGAGCACGACGGCACCCTGCCCCCCTCGGCCTACCGCAACGCCCCCTGGCTGATCGGCGCCGTGCACCGGGCGCTGCCCGGTGTCCGTGTGCAGGCCTGGCTGGGAGACGTGCTGGCCACCGAGAGCCCCGACGGGATGCGCCTGGAGCGGACGGAGACGCGGGCCGCCGTGGTCGACTCCACCCGCCGGATCCTGGACGCCGGCTTCGACGGCGCCCACTTCGACCTGGAGCCCCTGCACTCCGGTGACCGGACCTACCTCGGCCTCCTCGACGACCTGCGCGCCGTCACCCGCGCCCACCAGGCGACGCTGTCCGTCGCCGCCCACCAGATCGACCCGCTCCCGGCCTTCCACTCCGTCTGGGGCACGCTCACCGACCACCCCAAGTGGTGGTCGCAGGCCTTCTTCGGCGAGGTCGCCCGCCGCGTCGACCAGATCGCCGTGATGTCGTACGACACCATGCAGCCGCTGCCGAGCCTGTACGGCGGCTATGTCGCCCAGCAGACCTCGCTCGCCCTGGAGGTCACCCCGCCCACCACCGACCTGCTGATGGGCCTGCCCTTCTACCACGAGAACCGTTTCGGCCACTGGGCGCACGCCGAGACCGTCCCCGCCGCCGTGCGAGGCGTCCGCCTCGGCCTGTCCCGCACGGACCCGGACCGCCAACGCTTCGGCGTCGCCCTGTACGTGGACTTCGCCGCCACGGAGGACGACTGGACCGCGTACCGCGAGGGCTGGGCGCACGGGTAGTGCCCTGGGGGGACACCCGTGCCATGCTGATCACCATGCATCCGTACCTGGTGGTCGCCGGCGCATTGGCCGTGACGCTGATGGCGGTGGCGGGCGTCGCGGCCGTCACGACCGGCTGGGTGGTGCCGCTGGGCCGGCACCGGGTCGTGCGGCCGAGGCTGTGGGGCTACGGCCAGTTGCTGGGCGCCGTCGGATGCGCCCTGTGGATGTTCCTCGGGGTGTTCCCCGGCAGGCTCGACGTGGTGCCGCTCATCGGCTGGTTCCTGTTCATGGGGAGCCTGGGCGTCGGGATGCTGGCCCAGCGCCCGGGCCGCGTCCGCGGCCGGCCGCCTACGAACTCCGCCTCCTGATCTTCGATCCCAGCCACACCAGCGGGTCGTACTTGCGGTCCACCGTGCGTTCCTTCAGTGGGATGAGGGCGTTGTCGGTGATCTTGATGCCTTCGGGGCACACCTCGGTGCAGCACTTGGTGATGTTGCAGTAGCCGAGGCCGTGGTCGTCCTGGGCCGTGCGCTTGCGGTCCAGGCCCGTCTCGGCCGCCGCGTCCAGCGGATGCATGTCGAGTTCGGCGATCCGCATCAGGAAGCGCGGGCCGGCGTAGGCCTTCTTGTTCTCCTCGTGGTCGCGCACCACATGGCAGACGTCCTGGCACAGGAAGCACTCGATGCACTTGCGGAACTCCTGCGAGCGGTCCACGTCCTCCTGCATCATGCGGTACTCGCCGGGGCCGACCCCGGCGGGCGGCACGAAGGCGGGCACCTCGCGCGCCTTCGTGTAGTTGAAGTCGACGTCGGTCACCAGGTCCCGCATCACCGGGAAGGTCCGCAGCGGAGTGACGGTGATCGTCTCCTCCCGGGTGAAGACCGACATCCGGGTCATGCACATCAGCCGCGGACGGCCGTTGATCTCCGCCGAGCACGAACCGCACTTGCCGGCCTTGCAGTTCCAGCGCACCGCGAGGTCGGGCGCCTGGGTGGCCTGGAGGCGGTGGATGATGTCGAGCACCACCTCGCCGTCGTTGACCTCGACCGTGAAGTCCTGAAGGCCACCGCCCTGCGCGTCGCCCCGCCACACCTTGAAGCGGGCCTCGTAGCTGCTCATTCGTACAGCTCCTCTTCGGCGAGGTACTTGACCAGCTCCTCCTTCTCGAAGAGGGCGAGCAGGTCGGGGCGGATGGGTTCGGTGGTCTCGGGGGCGAGGGAGATCTGGCCGCGGACCGGGTCCGTCGCCGCCAGGGAGCCGGTCGGGTCGCTCAGCCGGCACAGCAGGTTGACCCGCCGCCAGGCGCGGTCCATCGACGGGTGGTCCTCGCGGGTGTGGCCGCCGCGCGACTCGGTGCGCTCCAGCGCGGCCCGCGCCACGCACTCGCTGACCAGCAGCATGTTCCGCAGGTCGAGGGCGAGGTGCCAGCCGGGGTTGAACTGCCGGTGCCCCTCCACCCCGGCCCGGCGCGCCCGTACCCGCAGCTCGGCGAGCTTCTTCAGGGCCTGCTCCATCTCGCCCTCGCGGCGGATGATGCCGACCAGGTCGTTCATGGTCTGCTGGAGTTCCTGGTGGAGGGTGTACGGGTTCTCCGGCGGGCCGGCCACATCCTCCGCCTCCGCCGAGAACGGCCGCAGCGCCTCCGCCGCCGCCGCGTCGATCTGGGCGTCGCCCACGGGCGGCCGGTCCTGCGTCAGCCCCTGCGCGTACTCGGCCGCGTGCCAGCCCGCCCGGCGGCCGAAGACCAGCAGGTCGGAGAGCGAGTTGCCGCCGAGGCGGTTGGAGCCGTGCATGCCGCCGGCCACCTCGCCCGCCGCGAACAGGCCCGGCACCCCGCGCGCCGCCGCCGTGTCGGAGTCGACCGCGATGCCGCCCATCACGTAGTGGCAGGTCGGCCCGACCTCCATCGGCTCCGCCGTGATGTCGACGTCGGCCAGCTCCTTGAACTGGTGGTACATGGACGGCAGCCGGCGGCGCACGACCTCGGCCGGCATCCGGGTGGAGACGTCCAGGAAGACCCCGCCGTGCGGGGAGCCGCGGCCCTCCTTCACCTCCGAGTTGATGGCGCGGGCCACCTCGTCGCGGGGGAGCAGCTCCGGCGGGCGCCGGTTGTGGTCCGGGTCCTCGTACCAGCGGTCGGCCTCGTCCTCCGTCTCGGCGTACTTCTCCTTGAAGACGTCGGGGACGTAGTCGAACATGAACCGTTTGCCGTCGGAGTTGCGCAGCACTCCGCCGTCGCCGCGCACCGACTCGGTGACGAGGATGCCCTTCACCGACGGCGGCCAGATCATGCCGGTGGGGTGGAACTGCACGAACTCCATGTTCAGCAGCGGCGCCCCGGCCAGCAGCGCCAGCGCGTGCCCGTCGCCGGTGTACTCCCACGAGTTCGACGTGACCTTGAACGACTTGCCGATGCCGCCGGTCGCGATCACCACCGCGGGCGCCTGGAGCACGAAGAAACGGCCGGTCTCGCGTTCGTAGGCGAAGACCCCGCTCACCCTCTCCCCGTCCTTGAGGACGCGGGTGACGGTGCACTCCTGGAAGACCTTCAGCCGGGACTCGTAGTCCCCGGTCTCCCGGTGGTCCTCCTGCTGGAGCGAGACGATCTTCTGCTGGAGCGTGCGGATCAGCTCCAGGCCGGTGCGGTCGCCGACGTGCGCCAGGCGCGGGTACTCGTGGCCGCCGAAGTTGCGCTGGGAGATCTTCCCGTCCTTCGTGCGGTCGAACAGCGCGCCCCAGGTCTCCAGCTCCCACACCCGGTCCGGGGCCTCCTTGGCGTGCAGCTCGGCCATCCGCCACTGGTTGAGGAACTTCCCGCCGCGCATGGTGTCGCGGAAGTGGACCTGCCAGTTGTCGTGCGGGTTGGCGTTGCCCATCGACGCGGCGATGCCGCCCTCGGCCATCACGGTGTGCGCCTTGCCGAACAGCGACTTGCAGATCACCGCCGTACGCGCCCCGCGCTCGCGCGCCTCGATGGCGGCGCGCAGCCCGGCGCCCCCGGCACCGACCACGACGACGTCCCACTCCTGCCGGTCCACCACGGACATCAGTCAGTTCCTCACTGGGTCTCTAGAAGAAGCGCGGATCGTCGAAGGCGCCGGAGGCGACCAGATAGACGTAGAAGTCGGCGAGCGCCACGCTCACCAGCGACGCCCAGGCCAGCTGCATGTGCCGGGCGTTGAGCCGGCCGACGAACTGCCACGCCTTGTAGCGCACGGGATGCTTCGAGAAGTGTTTGAGCTTGCCGCCGACGATGTGCCGGCAGGAGTGGCAGGAGATCGTGTACGCCCAGATCAGTACGATGTTGACCAGGAAGACGACCGTGCCCAGGCCCATGTGGCCCCAGCGGTAGTGCTGGTCCCGGAAGGCCAGCACGGTGTCGTAGGTCAGCACGCCCGCGACCAGCAGCGCCGCGTAGAAGAAGTACCGGTGGACGTTCTGGAGGATGAGCGGGAAGCGCGTCTCACCGGTGTACTTCCCGTGCGGCTCGGCGACCGCGCAGGCCGGCGGGGACGCCCAGAAGCTGCGGTAGTACGCCTTGCGGTAGTAGTAGCAGGTCAGCCGGAAGCCCAGCGGGAAGATCAGGATGATGATCGCCGGGGAGATCGCCCACCAGCTGCCGAAGAGGTCGGCGTTGGGGCCCATGCGCATGGTCCGGCAGTTCTCCGCCAGGCAGGGCGAGTAGAACGGCGAGACGTACGGTGCCGCGTAGTAGTGGGCGTTGGCGAAGGCCCGCCACGTCGAGTACACGACGAAGGCGAACAGGCCCGCCGCGGTGACGGCGGGCGCCAGCCACCAGCGGTCGGTCCGCAGGTGCGGTGCGGTGATCGCGGCGCGCGCCGGGGCGCGGACGCCGCCGGCGGGCGGTCGGGTGGGGGGAGGCGTGTCGGTGCCGGGAGGTTCCGTACCAGTGGCCACGTAAGGACTCCGGTCGGGTCAGGGGGCGTGGCGGTCGCGGGCGCCGAGTCCCTCGTCGTCCGAGTCCGTCCACAGGGACATGTCGTAGGGCGTGTCGGGGATGGTGACGAGGGGGCGGCGCTCGGCCGCGGCGGGGCCCTGGGAGGCCTCGCGCAACAGGGCGACGCTCTCCCGCAGGTGATCGGCGTCGGTGCGGACGCGGCGCATCTCCAGGGAGCCGCGGAGCTGCTGCTCCAGCCGGCCCACCGACCGCAGCAGCTCGTCGAGACTGCGCTGGACCGACGTCAGGTCGTCGTGCACGGACATGACGTGACCTCACTTCCATGGGCTGTCGAGCCCTAGGCGGCAACGTTCATGCGCCTGCGAGTGTTGCGCGTCACACCTGTCGGTGGGAAGGCATGTGCAGCGATTGGCGGATCGCACATCCCTGCGCACACCCACCCGCGCACCCGCACGCGCTGTATGCGCGCCGGAGGCGCGTTGCTCCGCACGGGTGACCTTGAAGGCCTCCGCCGTCGTGTCGCCTCCGGCAGACGAACCCTTTCCTCTTCAGTGGGGCCATAGATCTGATCAGCACCAAAATACAACCAAATGTGAACAATCCCCGCATATGTCCCTACCGTGTCGCCACCCGTGTCCACCGGGCGGGAGCGGCTCACCGGAGGTAGTACAGATGTCGTACGACGGTGTCGGGCCGCGCGCGGTGACGCGCTCGGTGGCCTTCCTGACCGCAGGCGCCCTCGCGGTGCCCCTGCTGGCCGGCTGCGGCTCCGACGACGAGGGCAGCAAGCCGCTGGCCAAGCAGGACATCGCACACGCCGCCCGCGCCCAGGTCGCCGACGGCGGCACCCTGCGCTGGGCCGTGGACGCGATGCCGCAGACCCTGAACACCTTCCAGGCCGACGCCGACGCGGGCACCACCCGGATCGCCCAGGCCGTCCTGCCCGCCATGTTCCGCATCGACGCGAGCGGACGCCCGCAGCGCGACGCCGACTACCTCGACTCCGCCAAGGTGGTCGAGACCGAACCCAAACAGGTCGTCGTCTACAAGCTCAACCAGCAGGCGGTCTGGAGCGACGGCCGCGAGATCGGCGCCGACGACTTCGCCGCCCAGTGGCGCGCCCTGTCCGGCAAGGACTCCGCGTACTGGACCGCGCGCAACGCCGGCTACGACCGGATCGAGAAGGTCGAGCGCGGCGCCAACGACCTGGAGGTCAGGGTCACCTTCGCCCGCCCCTACGCCGACTGGAAGTCGCTGTTCTCGCCGCTGTACCCCAAGGACGTCACCGCCACCGCGAACTCCTTCAACGACGGGGCCCGGAAGAAGCTCAAGGTCAGCGCCGGCCCCTTCGCCGTACAGAAGATCGACACCAAGAACAAGGACGTCGTCCTCACCCGCAACCCGCGCTGGTGGGGCCACCCGGCCAAACTGAACGAGATCGTGCTGCACGAGGTGCCCCGCGACAAGCGGGCCGCCGCGCTCGCCGACGGCACCGTGGACGTGGCCGACATCGACCCCGGCGACGCCCAGGGCGCTTCCCTGAAACAGCAGCAGGCACGGCAGGCCGTCGTGGTGCGCAAGTCCCTGGAGCCCGCCTTCACCCAGCTCGCCCTCAACGGCGCCGACGGCCCCCTCGCCGACGAGCGGGTCCGGCACGCGGTGGCCCACGCCCTCAACCGCAAGGAACTCGCCGAGACCGCCCTGAAGCCGCTCGGCCTGCCCGCGGTCCCGGTCGGCAGCCACCTCGCCCTGTCCGGCCAGGTGGACTACGCCGACAACAGCGACGCGCTCGGCGGACAGGACACCGCCCAGGCCAAGGCGCTGCTCGCGGACGCGGGCTGGGTGCCCGGAGCCGTCAAGGAGCAGAAGAAGGGCGAGAAGGCGGCCGGCGCCGAGGGCGACAAGGCCGGGCCCGTGCCGGGGAAGTCCCCCGGCGGCGACAAGGGCGACGGCACGTACGTCGTCGGCGACGACCACAAGGGGAACGACGCGGAGGACAAGCAGGACCGTCAGGACAAGGAGAAGGCCCGCGGCGCGGACGGACGCGGTGCCCCGCAGCTCGCCCAGGACGGCCGGCAGTACCCCCAGGAACACCCGAAGCAGGGCGGTGCCCCCGGCGCCTACGCCCCCAAGGGCACCGCCGCGCCCGCCGGTGCCGCGGCCGTGCCGCAGGTGGCCAAGAACGGCAAGCCGCTCACGCTCCGCTTCGTGCTGCCCTCCGGCCCCGGCTCCGACACGCTGAGCAAGGTCGCCGACCGGATCACGGCCATGCTCGACGCGGTCGGCATCGCCACCGAGATCACCAAGGTCCCGGGCGACAGCTACTTCCGCGATCACATCGCCGCCGGACAGTACGACCTCGCCCTGTACTCCTGGCCCAGCTCCGCCTACCCCGCCACCGACGCCCGCCCGGTCTACGCCAAGCCCGTCCCGGCCGCCGACGGCTCCCTGAACGTCCAGCAGAACTACACCCGCGTCGGCACCGACCAGGTCGACCAGCTCTTCGCCCAGGCCATCGGCACCCTGGACGAGGACGAGGAGAAGGACCTGGTCCGCAAGGCCGACGCCCGGATCTGGGCCACCGCCGGCTCCATCCCGCTCTACCAGCGCCCCCAGCTCGTCGCCACCCGCCGCACCCTCGCCAACGTGGGCGCCTTCGGTTTCCAGACACCGGTGTACGAGGACATGGGCTTCCTGAAGAAGGGGGCGAAGCCCTCGCCGAGCCCGTCGTCCTGAGGTCCTCGCGGGGCCGCTGCTTCAGCGGCCCCGTACCATGGGGTGAGGCCGTGGCGTGTTCAGCCCGGCAGGGCGCGCGTACCGAGGACGTACGCGCAGCCGTCCGCACACTCCGGGAGTACGCCTCAATATGGCCGCGTCCACTACGCGTCACGACATCCGCAACGTCGCCATCGTCGCCCACGTCGACCACGGCAAGACCACCATCGTCGACGGCATGCTGAAGCAGGCCGGTGCCTTCGCCGCCCACCAGCTCGACCAGGTCGACGACCGCATGATGGACTCGAACGACCTGGAGCGTGAGAAGGGCATCACGATCCTCGCCAAGAACACGGCGGTGAAGTACCACCCCAAGGACGGCGGGGACCCCATCACGATCAACATCATCGACACCCCCGGCCACGCCGACTTCGGCGGCGAGGTCGAGCGCGGCCTGTCGATGGTCGACGGCGTCGTGCTGCTGGTGGACGCCTCCGAGGGCCCGCTGCCGCAGACCCGCTTCGTGCTGCGCAAGGCGCTCCAGCAGCGCCTGCCCGTCATCCTGTGCATCAACAAGACGGACCGCCCGGACTCCAGGATCGACGAGGTCGTCAACGAGACCTACGACCTCTTCCTCGACCTGGACGCCGACGAGGAGCAGATCGAGTTCCCGATCGTCTACGCCTGCGGCCGTGACGGCATCGCGTCCCTCACCAAGCCGGACAACGGCACGGTCCCGGCCGACTCCGACAGCCTGGAGCCGTTCTTCTCCACCATCCTGGAGCACATCCCGGCCCCGACCTACGACGCCGAGGCCCCGCTCCAGGCGCACGTCACCAACCTGGACGCCGACAACTTCCTCGGCCGTATCGCGCTGCTGCGCGTGGAGCAGGGCGAGCTGCGCAAGGGCCAGACGGTCGCGTGGATCAAGCGCGACGGCTCCATCAGCAACGTCCGCATCTCCGAGCTGATGATGACCGAGGCGCTCACCCGCAAGCCGGCCGAGAAGGCCGGCCCGGGTGACATCTGCGCCGTCGCCGGCATCCCCGACATCATGATCGGCGAGACCCTGGCCGACCCGGAGAACCCGGTCGCGCTGCCGCTGATCACGGTCGACGAGCCCGCGATCTCCATGGTCATCGGCACCAACACCTCCCCGCTGGTGGGCCGCGGCGGCACCGGCAAGGGCGCCGACGCCAAGGCGGCCGTCAAGGACCGCAAGGTCACCGCCCGCCAGGTCAAGGACCGTCTGGACCGCGAGCTGATCGGCAACGTCTCGCTCCGCGTCCTCGACACCGAGCGCCCCGACGCCTGGGAGGTCCAGGGCCGCGGCGAGCTCGCGCTGGCCATCCTCGTCGAGACCATGCGCCGCGAGGGCTACGAGCTGACCGTCGGCAAGCCGCAGGTGGTCACCAAGGAGATCGACGGCAAGGTCCACGAGCCGGTCGAGCGCATGACGATCGACGTGCCCGAGGAGCACATGGGCGCGGTCACGCAGCTCATGGGCGTCCGCAAGGGCCGTATGGACAACATGTCCAACCACGGCTCCGGCTGGGTCCGCATGGAGTTCGTCGTCCCCTCCCGCGGTCTGATCGGCTTCCGCACCGAGTTCCTGACCCAGACCCGCGGCACGGGCATCGGCCACTCCATCCACGAGGGCTTCGAGCCCTGGTTCGGCACCCTGACGACCCGCAACAACGGCTCCCTGGTCGCCGACCGCTCCGGCTCCGTCACCGCCTTCGCGATGACCAACCTCCAGGAGCGCGGTGTGCTCTTCGTGGAGCCCGGCACCGAGGTGTACGAGGGCATGATCGTCGGCGAGAACTCCCGCTCGGACGACATGGACGTCAACATCACCAAGGAGAAGAAGCTCACCAACATGCGGTCCTCGACCGCCGACGTGGCCGAGTCGATCGTCCCGCCGCGCAAGCTCTCCCTGGAGCAGTCCCTGGAGTTCTGCCGCGACGACGAGTGCGTCGAGGTGACCCCGGAGGCGGTCCGTATCCGCAAGGTCGTCCTCGACCAGCGCGACCGCGCCCGCGCGGCCAGCAGGGCCAAGCACGGCTGACGTGAGCCGCGGCCGTGCGCGGACGAACGTGAGCGGACGAACGTGAGCGGACGGCCGTGACCGAGGCGAGGGGCCTGCCCGGTGCCACCGGGCAGGCCCCTCGCGTTCTCGGTCCGCAATCGGCGGGTGCCGTCAGGGCCGTAGAGGGTTTTCCCTATAAACGTGTATCAGGTCCCTCGCTCCGGTCCCGGCGGACCGTGATGGGTTGTTAAAGTGGCTGGAATGTGTGGCTTATCGGACCCCTCGCGCCGGTCTGTCCGGTGCGTCAGGATGTCCTTCGGCGTCGAGAGCGCGCTCCGCCGTTTCGCACAACTGGTTTTTCACCTCCGCTTGTCCGCTATGCGGACACCCCTGCCCGATAGTTGTGTAACAAGTCCGTTTCGCAGGGATCTTTCACCAAACCGTTTGTCCGGATTTTGGAAGAAGTAGACGGCAGGTGTGATCGAACCGAGACCTCTAAGGTGTGGTTCGCTCCGGTCGGAATGGCAGATAGTTAGGCGCGTAGAGCTCGAATCAACGGGTCACGCGCTGCTGGCGGCGCCGACTCACGAGCGCGGGGGCACCTGACCATTTCAGGCACCGGTAACGGTGATGCGTCGAGTGCCCCTCCATGCGGTGAACCAATGGACTCATGAGGAGGAGCCCCATGCGTGGTGCCAAGAGCGCCAAGTGGGTTGCGATAGCCGCGGTTGTGGCGCTGGGTGCGACGGCCTGTGGCGGTGGCGGGGACGACAAGGGCAGCGACAGCAAGGCCTCGGTCGACCCGAACGGCAAGTTCTCGGTCGAGGTGGGTGAGCCCCAGCACCCGTTGCAGCCGGCGAACACCATGGAGTCCAACGGCAGCATCGTCATCAAGTCGCTCTTCTCCGGGCTTGTCGACTATGACGCCAGCGGCAAGATCGTCATGGTCAACGCCCAGTCGGTCGACTCGACGGACAACAAGACCTTCACGGTCAAGCTGAAGCCCGGCTGGAAGTTCCACGACGGCACCCCGGTGACCGCCACCTCCTACGTCAAGGCGTGGAACTGGGCGGCGAACCCGGCGAACAAGCAGACCAACAGCTTCTGGTTCTCCGACATCCAGGGCTACGACGACGTCGCCCCGGCCAAGGGCAAGCCGAAGACGGACTCGATGTCCGGCCTGAAGGTCGTCGACGACAACACCTTCACGATCACGCTGTCCAAGCCGATCCCGTACTTCGTGTACAAGCTCGGCTACGAGGTCTTCGACCCGCTGCCCGAGTCCTTCTACAAGGACCCGAAGGCCGCGGGTGAGCACCCGATCGGCAACGGCCCCTACAAGTTCGTCAGCTGGCAGCACGACAAGCAGATCGAGGTTGCCAAGTACGACGACTACAAGGGCCCGAACGCCGCGAAGAACGGCGGAGTGCTCTTCAAGAACTACTCCAAGCTCGAGACCGCCTACCAGGACCTCAAGTCCGGCAACCTCGACGTGATGCGCCAGGTCGCCCCGCGTGACCTGCCGGTCTACAAGCAGGACCTGGGCGACCGCGCCGTGGACCAGTCCTACTCCGCGATCCAGACCATCGCCGTGGCCTTCTACACCAAGCAGTGGAAGGACATCGACCCCAAGGTCCTCCAGGGCCTGTCGATGGCGATCGACCGCGACACCATCACCAAGACCGTCCTCCAGGGCACCCGTGAGCCGGCCACCGGCTGGGTCGCCAAGGGCGTCCTCGGCTACACGCCGAACGCCGCCGGCGACATCACCAAGTACGACCCGGCCAAGGCGAAGCAGCTCATCAAGGAGGGCGGCGGCGTCCCGGGCAACAAGATCTCCATCCAGTACAACGCGGACGGTGGTCACAAGGAGTGGGTGGAGGCCGTCTGCGGCTCCATCACCAAGGCCACCGGCGTGGCGTGCACCGGCGACTCCAAGCCCGACTTCCAGTCGGACACCAACGCTCGTGACAACAAGCAGGTCAAGTCGCTGTACCGCTCCGGCTGGGTGCTGGACTACCCGTTCATCTCCAACTTCATCCGCGACCTGTACGGCACCAAGTCCGACGGCAACCAGGGCGGCTTCTCCAGCAAGGAGATCGACGACCTGATCGCCAAGGCCGACAGCGCCAAGACGCTGGACGAGTCGGAGAAGCTGTACCAGCAGATCGAGAAGGACCTGCCGAAGTACATGCCGAGCATTCCGCTCTGGTACTACAAGGTCAACGCGGGCTACTCGGAGAAGGTCACCGGCGTCAAGTACGCCCAGGACGGCGACCCGATCCTGACCGGCGTTCAGGTCAAGAAGTAACCGCTGACGACGAACAGCGTGTGCCGTGCCGCACCCACAGCGCGGGGTGCGGCACGGCGTCGGCCGATCGGCCGGGGGGCCCTTTTCACCGTGTATGCCCGCAATCCCTTCGGGAAGCCGCTCGTGCACGGTGAAAAGGGCCTGCCGCTGTGACTGACATGGAGGCACCATGGGGCGCTATGTCGCACGACGACTGCTCCAGATGATCCCGGTCTTCATCGGGACAACCTTGCTCATCTTCCTGATGGTCTACGCCCTGCCCGGCGACCCCGTGCGCGGGCTCTTCGGTGACAAGGGCGCGGACCCGGCCGTCCTTCGCTCGCTGCGGCACCAGTACGGCCTCGACCAACCCGTCCTGGTCCAGTACTGGCACTACATGAAGGGCATGATCCTGCATCTCGACTTCGGGACGCAGATCGCCAGCGGCCGCCCGGTCACCGAGATCCTGGGCGAGGCCTTCCCGGTGACGCTCCGCCTCGCCGGCTTCGCGTTCGCCATCGAGGCCGTGCTCGGCATCGTGCTCGGCGTCGTCTCCGGCATGCGCGCCGGCAAGGCGGCCGACACCGTCATCCTCTTCGTGACGCTGCTGCTGATCTCGGTGCCGGTCTTCGTGCTCGGCTACATCCTCCAGACGGTGTTCGCCTTCCAGCTGAACCTGCTGCAACCCTCGGTGAACGACGACACCGACTTCAGCCAGCTGCTGCTGCCGGCCATCGTGCTGGCCAGCGCCTCACTGGCCTATGTGGCCCGACTGACCCGTACCTCGGTGGCGGAGAACATGCGGGCGGACTTCATGCGCACGGCCATCGCCAAGGGCCTGCCCCGCCGCCGGGTGGTCGGCGTGCACCTGCTGCGCAACTCCCTCATCCCGGTCGTCACCTTCCTCGGCACCGACCTCGGTGCCCTGATGGGCGGCGCGATCGTGACCGAGGGCATCTTCAACATCCACGGCGTGGGCGGAACGATCTACCAGTCGATCGTGCGTCGGGAGGGCACCACGCTGGTCGGGCTGGTCACCATCCTCGTGCTCGTGTACCTCTTCGCCAGCCTGATCGTCGACCTGCTCTACGCGGTTCTGGACCCGAGGATCCGTTATGCCTGAGCTGACCACCTCCGCCGACGAGGCCGCAACGGCCGCCGCGTCCGCCGCAGCGGGCGCCGAACTGCCCGAGCCCAAGCCGGAGAAGACCCGCAGCCTGTGGGGCGACGCCTGGAAGGACCTGCGCACCAACTGGGTGTTCGTCGTCTCCGCGGTGCTGATCCTGCTCCTGCTGGTGATGGCGTTCTGGCCCAGCCTGTTCACGGGCGCCGACCCGAACAACAAGGACCTGGCCAACCACTACCTCCAGCACCCGCGCTACGGCCATGTGTTCTCGGCCGACTGGCTGGGCTACGACGCCCAGGGCCGCAGCGTGTACACCCGTGCCATCTACGGCACCCGCGCCTCGCTGCTGGTCGGCGCCGGAACCACCCTCGTGGTGACCGTCGTCGGCGGTCTGATCGGCATGATCGCCGGTTACTTCGGCGGCTGGCTCGACGCGGTCCTGTCCCGGGTGACGGACATGTTCTTCGGCATCCCGTTCCTGCTCGGCACGATGGTGATGCTGAACTCCTTCACCGACCGCACCATCCCGGTCGTCATCGCCGCCCTGGCCTTCCTCGGCTGGACGCAGACCGCCCGTGTGATGCGCGGCGCGGTGATCACCGTGAAGTCGACGGACTACGTACAGGCCGCCAGGGCCCTCGGCGCGGGAACCGGGCGCATCCTCATGCGCCATGTGCTGCCCAACGCGGTGGCGCCGGTGATCGTCGTCGCCACCATCTCGCTCGGCGTCTACATCGGCGCCGAGGCCACGCTGTCCTTCCTGGGCCTCGGCCTGAACGGCGTGTCGTGGGGCAACGACATCTCCGACGGAGGCAACTCCATCCGGGTAGCGAAGTGGATCATGCTCTACCCGTCCATCATGCTCAGCATCACGGTGCTGGCGTTCATCATGCTCGGTGAGGCGGTCCGCAACGCCCTCGACCCGAAGACGCGCTGAGGGAGGCGTACGTGACCACCATCGAAGAAGTCGTGCCCGCGCCGTCGCCCCGCGACGCCGGGGCGGACGGCGGCCCGCTGCTGGACGTGCGGGACCTGCACGTCGAGTTCCACACCCGTGACGGCGTGGTCAAGGCCGTCAACGGCGTCAACTACAGCGTGAACGCGGGCGAGACGCTCGCCGTGCTCGGCGAGTCCGGCTCCGGCAAGTCCGTCACCGCGCAGGCCATCATGGGCATCCTCGACATGCCGCCGGCGAAGATCCCCCAGGGGGAGATCCGCTTCCGCGGACAGGACATGCTGACCATGTCCGGCGAGGAGCGCCGCAAGATCCGTGGCCGGCGCATCGCCATGATCTTCCAGGACGCGCTCAGCTCGCTGAACCCGGTGCTGACCGTCGGCTACCAGCTGGGCGAGATGTTCCGCGTCCACCAGGGCCTGTCCAAGAAGGACGCCAAGGCCAAGGCGATCGAGCTGATGGACCGGGTGAAGATCCCGGCCGCCGCGGCCCGCGTCAACGACTACCCGCACCAGTTCTCCGGCGGCATGCGCCAGCGCATCATGATCGCCATGGCGCTGGCCCTGGAGCCGGATCTGATCATCGCCGACGAGCCGACCACGGCCCTCGACGTGACGGTCCAGGCCCAGGTCATGGACCTGCTCGCGGAGCTCCAGCGCGAGTACAACATGGGTCTGATCCTCATCACCCACGACCTCGGCGTGGTCGCCGACGTCGCCGACAAGATCGCGGTGATGTACGCGGGCCGCATCGTGGAGCAGGCACCGGTCCACGAGCTGTACAAGCGGCCGGCGCACCCGTACACGCGGGGTCTGCTGGACTCGATCCCGCGCCTGGACCAGAAGGGCCAGGAGCTGTACGCGATCAAGGGCCTGCCGCCCAACCTGCTGCGTGTCCCGGCCGGCTGCGCCTTCAACCCGCGCTGCCCCAAGGCCCAGGACATCTGCCGTACGCAGATCCCGGACCTGCTGCCGGTCACCGAGCGCGACGGCGGCGAGCTGACGGGCCGCGCCTCGGCGTGCCACTTCTGGAAGGAGACGATCCATGGCTGAGCTCAGCAAGACCGACGAGCCGCAGGACGCCACGCCGAACGTCTCCGAGGTGGACGTCGTCGACGCCCACTCCGAGGCGGAGGCGGTCGCCGCGATCGAGGCGCCCGTCGAGCGCGGCGAGCCGATCCTTCAGGTGCGCGACCTGAAGAAGCACTTCCCGCTGACCCAGGGCATCCTGTTCAAGAAGCAGGTCGGCGCGGTCAAGGCCGTCGACGGCGTCTCCTTCGACCTGTACCAGGGCGAGACCCTGGGCATCGTGGGCGAGTCCGGCTGCGGCAAGTCGACGGTGGCCAAGCTCCTGATGAACCTGGAGCAGGCGACGGCCGGCGAGATCTTCTACAAGGGCCAGGACATCACCAAGCTGTCCGGGCGTGCGCTGAAGGCGGTCCGCCGGAACATCCAGATGGTGTTCCAGGACCCGTACACCTCGCTGAACCCGCGCATGACGGTGGGCGACATCATCGGCGAGCCCTTCGAGATCCACCCGGAGGCGGCCCCGAAGGGCGACCGGCGCCGCAAGGTGCAGGAGCTGCTGGACGTCGTCGGCCTCAACCCGGAGTACATCAACCGCTACCCGCACCAGTTCTCCGGCGGTCAGCGCCAGCGCATCGGCATCGCCCGCGGCCTCGCGCTCAACCCCGAGGTCATCATCTGCGACGAGCCGGTCTCCGCGCTGGACGTGTCGGTCCAGGCGCAGGTCATCAACCTGATGGAGGGACTGCAGGACGAGTTCAACCTCTCCTACATCTTCATCGCGCACGACCTGTCCATCGTCCGGCACATCTCGGACCGCGTGGGCGTGATGTACCTCGGCAAGATGGCCGAGATCGGCACGGACGAGCAGATCTACGACCACCCGACGCACCCCTACACCCAGGCGCTGCTGTCCGCGGTCCCGGTGCCGGACCCGGACGCCCGCGAGCACCGCGAGCGGATCATCCTCACCGGCGACGTGCCCTCCCCGGCCAACCCGCCCTCGGGCTGCCGCTTCCGCACCCGCTGCTGGAAGGCGCAGGACAAGTGCGCCGAGGAGATCCCGCTCCTCGCCATCCCCGAGCGCTTCAAGGGTTCGGACTCCCCGGCCGCCCACGAGTCGGCCTGCCACTTCGCCGAGGAGAAGGACGTCGTCCACGCGGCGTAGCCTCCGAGCGCGTTCGCCGGTTCCCGGCACCCCGGAACAGGGGTGCCGGGAACCGGCGTTTTTCGTGCCCGCGGTGAGCCGGCGAGGCGCGTGCCGTGAGTCAGGGGGCGCCGGCCCGCCGGAACAGGGGCGCCGGGCCGCCGGACAGGGGTACCGGGTGGCTGAGCCGTCCGGCTGGAGTCGGGCCGCCGCCGGTGTGGCGGGTGTGCGATATGCGGTTGATGCGCTGATATGTCCTCGGGTCCGTCAGCCCCGCGGCCCGCCCCCGATCGCACACCGCACCACCCGAGGAGGCGCCCATGCGTGCACGCACGCGCGTGACGTGGGCCCTGGGCGTGGTGGCGGCCGTGCTGCCGCTCGCCGCCTGCGGGAGCGGTGTGGGCGTCGCAGGCGGCCGTGTGCTCAGCTCGTCCTGGGGGGACCCGCAGAACCCGCTGGAGCCCGCCAACACCAACGAGGTGCAGGGCGGCAAGGTGCTCGACATGGTCTTCCGCGGGCTGAAGCGGTACGACCCGAGGACCGGCAAGGCCGAGAACATGCTCGCCGAGAAGATCGAGACGAGCGACTCGCGCACCTACACCGTCACCGTCAGGCCCGGCTGGCGCTTCAGCAACGGCGAACCCGTCACCGCCCGCTCCTTCGTCGACGCCTGGAACTACGGCGCGAGCCTGCGCAACAACCAGAAGAACGCGTACTTCTTCGGCTACATCGAGGGCTACGACAAGGTCCACCCCGACAGCGGCAGGCAGAGTGCCGACACCCTCTCCGGGCTGAAGGTCACCGGCCCGCGGACCTTCACCGTCCGGCTGAACCAGAAGTTCTCCTCCTTCCCCGACACCCTCGGCTACGCCGCCTTCGCCCCGCTGCCCCGCACCTTCTTCACCCACCACAAGGCCTGGCTGGACAAGCCCGTCGGCAACGGCCCGTACACCATCGAGTCGTACACCAAGGGCGCCCAGATGTACCTGAAGAAGTGGGACGGCTACCCGGGCCCCGACAAGGCGCGCAACGACGGCGTGACCCTGCTGGTCTACACCGACAGCAACACCGCCTACACCGACGTGCTGGCCGGCAACCTCGACCTGGTCGACGACATCCCCGCCGGCCAGCTCAAGAACGTCCGCTCCGACCTGGACGGCCGCTACATCAACACCCCGGCCGGCATCCTCCAGACCCTGGCGTTCCCGTTCTACGACAAGGCGTGGAACACCGACGGGGCCCGCAAGGTGCGCACCGGGCTGTCGATGGCCATCAACCGCGCGCAGATCACCCGGACCCTCTTCCGCGGCACCCGCACCCCGGCCACCGACTGGACCTCCCCGGTCCTCGGCACGGACGGCGGCTACAAGGCGGGGCTGTGCGGCCGGGCCTGCGAGTACCACCCCGCCGAGGCCAGGAGGCTGGTCCAGGAGGGCGGCGGACTGCCGGGGGGCCAGGTGCGGATCACCTACAACGCGGACACGGGCTCGCACAAGGAATGGGTGGACGCCGTGTGCAACTCCATCAACAACGCCCTCGGCAACGACCACGCCTGCGTCGGCAACCCGGTCGGCACCTTCGCCGACTTCCGCAACCGGATCTCGCGGCACACGATGAGCGGGCCGTTCCGGGCCGGCTGGCAGATGGACTACCCGCTGATCCAGAACTTCCTCCAGCCGCTGTACTACACGAACGCCTCCTCCAACGACGGCAAGTGGTCGAACAAGGACTTCGACCGGCTCGTCGACCGGGCCAACGCCGAGACCGACAAGGCGGCGGCGATCGGCCTCTTCCAGCAGGCCGAGGGTGTCGTCCGCGACAACATGGCCGCCATTCCGCTGTGGTATCAGAACGGCAGCGCGGGCTACTCCGACCGGCTGCACGACGTGGCGCTCAATCCCTTCAGCGTCCCCGTCTACGACGAGATCAGGGTCGGCTGAACCGCCATGGGACGCTATGTCGCGCGGCGGCTGCTCCAGATGATCCCGGTGTTCATCGGGGCCACCCTGCTGATCTTCCTCATGGTCAACGTCATGGGCGACCCCATCGCCGGCCTGTGCGGCGAGCGCGCCTGCGACACCGCGACCGCCGCCCAGCTCAAGCGGGAGTTCGGCCTCGACAAGCCCCTGTGGCAGCAGTACGCGACCTACATGGGCAACGTCTTCACCGGCGACTTCGGCACGGCGTTCAACGGCCAGCCCGTCACCGAGCTGATGTCCACGGCGTTCCCCGTCACCGTCCGGCTGACCATCGTCGCGATCGTCTTCGAGGTCGTCATCGGCATCACCCTGGGGGTGGTGACCGGGCTGCGCCGCGGCCGGCCCGTGGACACCGCCGTCCTGCTGGGCACCCTCGTCGTCATCTCCGTCCCCACCTTCGTCACCGGGCTGCTGCTCCAGCTGCTGCTCGGCGTCAAGTGGGAGTGGATCAGACCGGCGGTCCCGCCGGAGGCCACCCTCGACGAGCTGATCGTGCCGGGCCTGGTCCTCGCCTCCGTCTCCCTCGCCTACGTCACCCGCCTGACCCGCACCTCCATCGCCGAGAACCGGCGCGCCGACTACGTCCGCACGGCCGTCGCCAAGGGCCTGCCCCGCCGCCGCGTGGTCGTCCGGCACCTGCTGCGCAACTCGCTCATCCCCGTGGTCACCTTCATCGGCACCGACATCGGGGCGCTGATGGGCGGCGCCATCCTCACCGAGCGCATCTTCAACATCCACGGCGTCGGCTACCAGCTCTACCAGGGCATCCTCCGCCAGAACACCCAGACCGTGGTCGGCTTCGTCACCGTCCTGGTCCTGGTCTTCCTGGTCGCCAACCTGCTCGTGGACATCCTGTACGCCGTACTCGACCCGAGGATCCGCTATGCCTGAGCCGCCGCCTCGGTCACGGCAACAGCCGCAGCCGCAGCCGCACGAGCCCGAGGGCGCCGTCGCGGGCACCGGCATGGGCGGCGGCATGGACCTCGCGGCGAGCGAGGCGACCACTCTGGAACGCGCGTCGGACGGCCCGGACGGCCCGGCGGGTTCCGCCGCCACGGGCGGGCCCGGCCCGCAGGACCGGCCCCGCTCCCTGTGGTCCGACGCCTGGCGGGACCTGCGCCGCAATCCCGTCTTCCTGCTCTCCGCGCTGGTCATCTGCTTCCTGGTCCTGATCGCCGTCTGGCCGTCCCTGATCGCCCCCGGCAACCCGCTGCGCTGCGACCTGGCCCGCGCCCAGGACGGCCCACGCCCCGGCCACCCCTTCGGCTACGACGGCCAGGGCTGCGACGTCTACACCCGCACCGTCCACGGCGCCCGCGCCTCCGTCACGGTCGGCGTCTGCGCGACCGCCGGAGTGGCCGTCCTGGGCTCCGTCCTGGGCGCCCTCGCCGGATACTTCGGCGGCGTCTGGGACGCCGTCCTGTCCCGGGTCACCGACATCTTCTTCGCCATCCCGGTCGTCCTCGGCGGCCTGGTGCTGCTGTCCGTGGTGACCAGCAACACCGTCTGGCCGGTCGTGGGGTTCATCGTGCTGCTGGGCTGGCCGCAGATCTCCCGCATCGCACGCGGCGCGGTCATCACCGCCAAACAGCACGACTACGTGCAGGCCGCCCGCGCCCTCGGCGCCTCGGACACCCGCATCCTGCTGCGCCACATCGCGCCCAACGCCGTGGCCCCGGTGATCGTCGTCGCCACCATCGCGCTCGGCACCTACATCGCGCTGGAGGCCACCCTGTCCTACCTCGGGGTCGGGCTGAAACCGCCCAGCGTGTCCTGGGGCATCGACATCTCCGCCGCCTCCCCCTACGTCCGCAACGCCCCGCACGCGCTGCTGTGGCCCGCCGGGGCCCTGGCGATCACGGTGCTGGCCTTCATCATGCTCGGCGACGCCGTGCGCGACGCCCTCGACCCGAAGCTGAGGTGACGGCGGCATGCTGCTCGAAGTCCGTGACCTGCATGTCGAGTTCCGCACCCGGGACGGGGTCGCCCACGCCGTCAACGGGGTCACCTACGCCGTGGACGCGGGCGAGACGCTCGCCGTGCTCGGGGAGTCCGGCTCCGGCAAGTCCGTCACCGCCCAGGCCGTCATGGGCATCCTCGACATGCCGCCCGGCAGGATCACCGGCGGGCGGATCCTCTTCCGGGGCACCGACCTGCTGACCCTCAAGGAGGACGAGCGCCGGCGGATCCGCGGCGCGGACATGGCGATGATCTTCCAGGACGCGCTGTCCGCCCTGAACCCGGTGCTGACCGTGGGCGACCAGCTCGGCGAGATGTTCACCGTGCACCGGGGCCTGTCGCGCAAGGAGGCGCGGGCGAAGGCGGTGGAGCTGATGGACCGGGTCCGCATCCCGGCCGCCGCCCAGCGCGTGCGCGACTACCCGCACCAGTTCTCCGGCGGCATGCGCCAGCGCATCATGATCGCCATGGCGCTGGCCCTGGAGCCGGCGCTGGTCATCGCCGACGAGCCGACCACCGCCCTCGACGTGACCGTCCAGGCCCAGGTCATGGATCTGCTCGCCGAACTCCAGCACGAGTACCGCATGGGTCTGATCCTCATCACCCACGACCTCGGCGTGGTCGCCGACGTCGCCGACCGGATCGCGGTGATGTACGCGGGCCGGATCGTCGAGTCGGCCCCCGTCCACGACCTCTACAAGGCGCCCGCCCACCCCTACACCCGCGGCCTGCTGGACTCCATCCCGCGCCTGGACCAGAAGGGCCGGGAGCTCTACGCCATCAAGGGCCTGCCGCCCAGCCTCCTGCGCATCCCCTCCGGCTGCCCCTTCCACCCACGCTGCCCGATGGCCCGGGACGTGTGCCGCACGGACGTGCCACCGCTGTACGAGGTGAACGAGCAGCGCGGGTCCGCCTGCCACTTCTGGAGGGAGTGCCTGGATGGCTGAGCCGTCGGCCGAACCGATCCTCGAGGTCAGCGGGCTGGTCAAGCACTACCCGCTCACCCGGGGTGTCCTGTTCAGGAAGCAGGTGGGATCGGTCAGGGCCGTCGACGGCGTCGACTTCACCCTCGCCCGGGGCGAGACCCTGGGCATCGTGGGCGAGTCCGGCTGCGGCAAGTCCACGGTCGCCAGGCTGCTGTGCAACCTGGAGCGGCCCACGGCGGGCGAGATCCGCTACCGGGGCGAGGACATCACCAGGCTGTCCGGGCGTGCGCTGAAGGCGGTCCGCCGGAACATCCAGATGGTGTTCCAGGACCCGTACACCTCGCTCAACCCGCGCATGACGGTGGGCGACATCGTCGGGGAGCCCTTCGAGATCCACCCGGAGGTGGCCCCGAAGGGCGACCGGCGCCGCAAGGTGCAGGAGCTGCTGGACGTCGTCGGCCTCAACCCGGAGTACATCAACCGCTACCCGCACCAGTTCTCCGGCGGCCAGCGCCAGCGCATCGGCATCGCCCGCGGTCTGGCACTGCGCCCGGAGATCATCGTCGCGGACGAGCCGGTCTCGGCGCTCGACGTGTCGGTCCAGGCCCAGGTGATCAACCTGCTGGAGCGCCTCCAGCACGACTTCGACCTGAGTTACGTCTTCATCGCGCACGACCTGTCGATCGTCCGGCACATCTCCGACCGGGTGGGGGTCATGTACCTGGGCCGGATCGTCGAGACGGGCACGCACGAGCAGATCTACGACCACGCCACCCACCCCTACACCCAGGCGCTGCTGTCCGCCGTGCCCGTGCCCGACCCGGAGGCGCGCGAGCGCCGCCGGCGGATCATCCTCGCCGGTGACGTGCCCTCCCCGGCCGCCATCCCCTCAGGCTGCCGGTTCCGCACCCGCTGCTTCAAGGCGCGCGAGCGCTGCGCGCTCGAGGTGCCGGCGCTCGCGGTCCCCGAGCAGTTCCTGGGCACCACCGGCCCGGCCGCCCACGACTCGGCCTGCCTCTTCGCGAGCACGGAGCCGCTGAAGCCGCAGCCGCTGTAGGCACGCCAAGTCCGTTAACGCGCAGGCAACTTCGTGGAAGCGGCACCGATATACGGACACCCGATGATGGACGGCGTACGGCCGTGCGGGTGCCGTGGACGGGCCGGGACCGCCCTGACCGTGGAGTCGGGGCGGGACCGGCCCGTTGCCGTGCCGTCAGGCCATGCCCAGCGAGCGCTTGAGGAAGTCCACCTGGAGCAGCAGCAGGTTCTCGGCGACCTGTTCCTGCGGGGTCATGTGGGTGACCCCGGACAGCGGGAGGACCTCGTGCGGGCGGCCGGCGGCGAGCAGCGCGGAGGACAGCCGCAGGGCGTGCGCGACCACCACGTTGTCGTCGGCGAGGCCGTGCACGATCATCAGCGGGCGGTGCGGCTCGGCGGCGCCGGACAGTCCCTCGTCGGTGACGAGGGAGTTCCTTGCGTACGTCTCGGCCTCGGCGGCCGGGTCGCCCAGGTACCGCTCGGTGTAGTGGGTGTCGTAGAGGCGCCAGTCGGTGACCGGGGCCCCCGCGACGCCGGCGTGGAAGACGTCCGGGCGGCGCAGCACGGCCAGGGCGGCGAGATACCCGCCGTAGGACCAGCCGCGGATCGCCACCCTGTTCAGGTCGAGCGGGTGGGTCTTGGCGAGGTCGTGCAGGGCCTCGATCTGGTCGTCGAGGGTGCGCGTGAAGTCGTGGTGGACGGCCTTCTCCCAGGCGGGGGAGCGGCCGGGGGTGCCCCGGCCGTCGGCGACGACCACCGCGAAGCCCTGGTCGGCGAACCACTGGGAGGTGAGGTACGCGTTGTGCGCGGCGACGACACGGGGGCCGTGCGGGCCGCCGTAGGGGTCGAGGAGGACGGGCAGGGGAGTGGGGGCGGAGGCCGACGTGGAGGTGTCACCGGGGTAGTCCGTAGGCATAAGCACGGCGCACGGGATGCGGCGTGCGCCCCCCTGGGTGAGGGTCACGCGCGGGGACAAACCGGGATCCTCGGCACGGGAGGCGATGAGCGCCGTCTGCTCGCCGTTCCGGAACACCCGCACCAGGGCGCCCGGCCGGCCGAGCGCGGCGGAGACGAGGACGGTCACGCCCCCGGCGCGCACGGCGGAGTGCACGCCCGCTTCCTTGGTCACGCGCTCCACGCCCAGCTCGTTGACCCGATAGACGTGCACCTCGCCGGTCTCCGGGTCGGTCGCCTCCTCGCCGGCCGAGGCGGAGACCAGCACGTCGTCGTCCGAGACGTCGAGGACCGCCCGGATGTGCAACTGCGGCCCGGTCAGGGGCCGTTCGCCCACGGCCAGCACCCGCGCGCCGCCCTCGTCCGCGATCCGCACGAGCTGTCCGGAGGGGCTCCAGCAGGGCACTCCGGGGAAAAGATCAAGCCAAGTTGGATCTTCGTCGGCGTGCACCATCCGGGTCGCCCCCGAGGCCGGGTCCACGGCCAGGTACAGCTGGCTGCGCTGGTCCCGCGCCTGCACCAGGAGCAGCGGCGCACCCGCCTCTGACCAGTGCACACGCGCCAGATACGGGTAGCGGGCCCGGTCCCAGACGACCTCCGTGCGCGTCCCGTCCAGGCCGATCACGAACAGCCGTACGTCCGCGTTCGCGGTGCCGGCGGCCGGGTAGCGGACGTGGGCGGGCTCACGGTCCGGCTGCGCGGGGTCGGAGATCCACCAGCGCCCCACCGGCGTGTCGTCCACCCGCGCCACCAGCAGCCGGTCCGACTCCGGCGCCCACCAGAAGCCCCGCGAGCGGTCCATCTCCTCGGCCGCGACGAACTCGGCGAGCCCGTACGTCACGGACTCCGACTCCGGCTCGGCGAGCGGCCGGTCGTCCTCGCCCTCGGCGCCCACCACGCGCAGGGCGCCGCCCGCGACGTAGGCGACATGCCGCCCGTCGGGGGAGGGGCGCGGGTCGATCACCGGTCCGGGGACGGGCAGTTCGCGGGCCGTACCGGCCCTGAGCTCGGCCGTGAAAAGCCGCCCTGACAAGGCGAAAGACGCCAACTCGACGGCTGTGTCGGTGGCGTACCCGACGATCCCCGCGCCGCCCTCGCGGCTGCGCTCACGGCGCGCCCGCTCCTCGGGTGAGAGATGTTCGCCGGCGCCGCCGAGAAGGGCGCGCGGGTCCGCGGCCACGCGCTCCCCGCGGTCGCCCAGGTCGAGGACCCACAGCGAATTCGCCCGGTCCGTACCGGAGTCGGAGCGCAGGAACACGACGCGGGAAGCGTCGGGGGCCACGGTGAACGCGCGCGGCGCGCCGAGCGTGAAACGCTGGGTACGCGCGTGCCGTCGGGGGAAGGAGACAGGCTCGGTCGTCATGCCCCGACCATATTGGCCATGCGCCCCCTTGTGCGGCTGTGCGCGGGCCGGTGCGCGCGTGCGGATAGTTATGATCACTAGCGCATAGTGGGTATGTAAGTGCTGCCCGTTGTGTGGATTTATCTGCTTTCCCGGTTCGTCCGGTCCGTCCAGTGCGTCCGTGTCCCACCGTCCCACCGTCCCACCGTTCGACCGTCCGTCCGACCGAGACCCTGACCCCCCGACCCCCCGACACCCCCGCGTCCTGGGATCTTTGGAGGTGAGCCGCCGTGGCACTCTCGATTTCGGCGGTGGTGCTGCTGGCGATCATCGTCTTCTTGCTGATCAAGAAGTCCGGCCTGAAGACCGGCCACGCGATCGTGTGCATGCTCCTGGGCTTCTACCTCGCCTCTTCCACGGTCGCCCCCACGATCAGCGAACTCACCACGAACATCGCGGGGATGATCGGCAGCATCAAGTTCTGAGCGGCCTCGCCGGCACCAGACCTCCCCTCTCTCGCGGCGCCGGGATACGGGGAGGGGGACGTCGCCTCGTAGGGTGGGGGCATGACGGAACTGCCCGCTCGGCGTCTGCTACTGGTGCACGCGCATCCCGACGACGAGTCGATCAACAACGGTGCGACCATGGCCCGGTACGCGGCCGAGGGTGCCCAGGTGACCCTGGTGACCTGCACGCTCGGTGAGCGGGGCGAGGTCATCCCGCCCGGGCTGCGGCACCTTGCCGGGGCCGCGCTCGGCGCCCACCGGCACCAGGAGCTCGCCGCGGCGACGAGGGAGCTGGGCGTCACGGACGTCCGGCTGCTCGGCGGCGCCGGGCGGTACCGGGACTCCGGGATGATGGGCCTGCCCGACAACGAGGATCCCGACTGCCTCTGGCAGGCCGACCTCGACGAGGCCGCCGGGCACCTCGTCGCCGTGATCC